>CAZSSS010000018.1:0-12933 GCA_964609255.1 uncultured Rhodobacterales bacterium | reverse complement strand
AAAGATCGTCACCATGGGCGTTCCCACCCAGATATCCGTCACAATCGCTGAATAAAATGCGCTGTCCTTATAGGCCAGAAATTCGAACGGCCCCTCAATAATGTCCAGCCATTGCAGCGCACCGGAAAGCACCCCGAATTGCCCGTTATAAAGCCACAACCAGCCGATACAGCCAATCGCCACCGGAATGATCCACGGCGGCATAACCAGCACGCGAAAAATACCTTTTCCGGGCAATTTGGCATTAAGCAATGTTGCACCGATAAGACCCATCACCAATTTAAAGGTTACCGACAGGAACATCCAATAAAACGTCCGCCCAATGGTTTTATGAAACTTTTTGGAATTCGCCAGCTTTTCATAATTTTCCCACCCGACATAGCTTTCGCCGCCGATATTGGCATCGGTAAACGACAAACGGAATGTTTCAAAAAGCGGCCAAACGACAATGATCATCAAATAAATTGCGGCGGGTGCAATCAGCAACCATGCAAACGTAACCTTTGAGGATAAAATCTTTTTAGCCGCAATTGCCATATGGCGCCCCCTGCACTCAAATCGAATTTGGTATCATAAATCCGAATCATCTTTCACTCAACTTAGCACCAATCTAAGCCACCCTGTAAACCACTTTAATGCCAAAGCCGTATGTCGTTGATAGTTAACAATATTAACCGCATTATTGCTAATAATTGGCCAGATAATTGATTTGGCTACGCGTCATTTCCCAAACATTTCTGAAAAAAGGTCTTGAATTGGTATTACTTATTTGTATTGTCATTTTACGTCATGGGGACTTGTTATGAAAAATGACCAGCTCAGCGCATTAATCGCACAGGAGGCCTGGCTTCGGCCCAATGCGGGGCCGCGTTATTTGCAATTCAGCCGCCATTTGGCCCAACAAATAAATGCCGGTGTTCTGGAACCGGACACGTCGCTGCCCTCTGAACGCGAGATGGCGCAAATATCCGATATGTCGCGCGTCACCATTCGCAAAGCCATTCAGGTTCTGGCTGATGACCGGCTGATCGTGCAGCGCCGTGGCTCTGGCACATTTGTTGCGCCACGTGTGCAAAAGCTTGAACATTCCCTGTCACGCCTGACCTATTTTACCGAGGACATGCAGCGGCGCGGAAAATCATCCAGTTCAGAAATTATTTCGGTTGGTCTGCTGTCACCCTCGCCTGAGGAATTCATAGCCTTGGGCCTGCGCTCCGGGGAGCAAGTGGCAAGAATAAGCCGATTGCGCCGTGCTGACGGTGTGCCCTTCGCGATTGAGCAAAGCTCCCTTCCGCATGATATTTTGCCAGACCCGACCAAAGTTTCTACATCACTATATGAGCAGCTCGACAAGCACGGTGTGCGGCCCGTGCGCGCCATTCAACGCATTTCGGCAACCCTGCTTAGCGAAGATAACGCCACATTGTTGGAAGCAGAAAAAGCGGCACCAGCGCTTAGAATTACGCGGACCGGCTATTTGCCAAGCGGCAGGGTCATTGAATTTACAGTAGGTATTTATCGCGGTGATGCCTATGATTTTGTTGCGGAGTTACAAACATGACACAAATAAATTGGAACCTTGAATGCCACGATAAGCGCGTCCTGCCCGGTTCAATCAACGCCCCAAAAGGCGCAATCCTATGTTTCAGCATGGTGGCACCCGTACAGGCAATAGAAGGCTGCACCAAACTGCGCGGCGTTGGCGGGTATACCGAAATATTGCTGGAAAACCCCGCCGAATTCTCAATCGGCTTTGAAGACCAGCGTTTCATTATTTTCAACCAAAGCTGGCTGCCAAGAAATGCTTATCTGGGCAATTCCGGAACCACCCCGACAGAGGTCGCTGTTCGGTTTGAGCTGCCAAACGAACCCCGCCTACCTGCCTTTGAACCAAAAGCCAGCAAAGGCCTGCGCTTGGTCCCTCATCCGACACAATGGCAGCCTGACGGGCAGATTTTGAACTGCCTTGACGGGTTTGCTTTTCAGGGAACTATTTTCCAACAGGATGCAGTTAGTGCAGTCAACAGGCTGGCAAAGCGCAATAATTTGCCCGAATTGCTGGCGGGGGACACGCCGCTGTCCGCTCAGATTGAACCCGATTTGGCTGATGAGGCTTATATTCTTGAAATAACACCCGATTCGGTGATCCTGCGGGCCTCGGGGCGGGCCGGTATATTTAATGCAGCAATCAGTTTGTTGACGCTGCGTTTTAACCATAACGGTGAAATTCCATGCGGCGTCATCACCGACACCCCGCGATTCAGCTGGCGCGGGCAGCAACTGGATTGCGCACGGCATTATTTCCAACCCGATACAATTCTGGAATTGCTTGACCTGATGGCGCTGCTTAAACTTAACAAATTCCACTGGCATTTCAACGACGACGAGGCCTTTCGTCTTGAGGTCGATTGTTACCCCGAAATCTGGCAAAAAACCAAATTGCGCGGCGAAGGCGAATTAATGCCAGCCGTTTTTGGTGGCGTTGGAACCGGGTCGGGCGGCACCTATTCCAAAACCTTTGTCAAAGCGTTGATCGAGCGGGGCCATGATCTTGGCATCGATATTCTGCCAGAAATAGAGATCCCAGCACATGCATATGCGCTGACACGGATTTTCCCGCAATTACGTGACCCTGAGGACAACACCGAAGAAGCATCAATTCAAGGGTATAAAGCCAACACAATGAACCCCGCCATGCCGTTCATGTGGGAATTTGTGCAGAATCTAACCCGCGAACTTGCGGATATTTTTCCCTTTGCCCATATCCATCTTGGATGTGATGAACGCCCGCCCGAAGCCTGGAAAAATTCCCCAAAAATCCGGGCGCTTATGGCTGAACACGGCCTGAAAACCATGGATGATGTTCAAGGCTGGGCTATTGAAAAAACTGCGGGCATTGTGCGCGCGAACGGGTGTCGGCCTTGCGCATGGGAAGAAGCCGTAAAAGGCCAAAATGGTGGTATTGGCAATGACGCTATTTTGTTTTCATGGACCGGCCAAGGCCCCGGTCTGGAGGCCGCCCGCGCGGGCTACAAAGTCGTGATGTGCCCAGCGCAGAACATGTATTTTGATCTGGCATATACCAGTGCTTTTAACGATACCGGCGCTAGTTGGGCAGGGGTATTGCCCCTTGAAAACACGGTTGAATGGCAACCAGTGCCAAAAACAGAGCCAGAGCTGGAAGAAAATATTCTGGGGGTTGAGGCCACCTATTGGTCGGAATTTGCCTTATGTGATCAAGATATGAAACCCATGCTGGTTCCACGCATTTTAGGGCTGTCTGAAACCGCATGGCGTTCCATTGATGACCCTGCAACGCACGAATCGATTTACAGTTCTGCCAGCCAATACGAACAGATATTCACCCGCATGGGCTGGCGCTGATTTGGTCAGCCCAATGTGTCGATAAAAAATTGCTCGGCACTGTCGGACTCGATCAGTTTTTGCCCTTGGATGCGCCAGAACCTGTTGGCAACGGCGCGCATAAATGCGCGGTCATGTGAGACAAAAAGGCTGGTGGCTTTGTGTTGGGTCAATTCTTGCTCAAGCGTTTCTTGGCCTTCAATATCCAAATGGTTTGTTGGTTCGTCCAGCAAATAAAAGTTTGGATGGCTTAACCGGAGAATCAACATCGCAAGACGCATTTTCTGGCCGCCAGACAATGCTGCCATTTTGGCTTTTTGCAGGTCAACACTAAACCCCGCCGCTGCCAGCAACCCCCGTGCGCGCTGATCACCAATATCAAACTGTTGCGTAATCGCATCAATCGCGGTGATAAAATCATTCAACTGACTAAGGTTTTGGTCAGAATAGCCAAGCTCCAACGAAGGCGTTGATCTGATGCCGTCAAAGCCGTGCAAAATGGCTTTGTGCAACAGCGAAATGAACTGGGTTTTACCGGTGCCGTTTTGGCCCAGAACCACCACCCGGTCACCGCGATTTATCCAAATCTTTCCGGTTTTGAACAAAAGACGCCCATCGGGTGTTTTGATCTCAACATTATCCATGGCAAGCAGCGCTTTGGCGTGGGTGCCGCTATTGCCAAGCATAATATCGCCAGTGCTATGATTTTTATGCGCGGGTTTGGCAGCGGTTTCCAGCCGCTCGGCCCGATCCTTTAATTGTTTGGTTTTGGTAATCAGCAAATCCGATCCCGAATTAATGCCAATATTTTTCAGTTTGGCCGCTTGGCGGCGCAACTGTTTGGCCTGCTTCATGTCATTGTCAAATTTGCGCCCATCCGCAGCATCAGCTTCGGTCAATGCCAGCCGGGCTTGTGAAAAGGGCAGCGAAAAAACCCGTGAATTGGCGTCGCGCAAGAACAGCGTGCGATTGGTAACATCGTCCAAAAATGCGCGGTCATGGCTGGCAACGATTATTGGCACCCTGCGCGCAACGGTATTCAGCCAGTTTTGCAAAATTCCGATACGCGACAAATCCAGATGGTTTGTCGGTTCATCCATCAATATCACATCGGGTTCAACAACCCAGACCCGCGCCAGCATGGCAATGCGTTGCCATCCCCCGCTTAATGCCATCAGTGGTTTTTGCAAATGCTCGGATGGGATTTTCAAATCATCCAGAACAATATCAACCCGCCAGCTTTCCATATCGGCCTGCTCATGCGGGAGCGCATCCAAAACCGCCGCATAGAATGACAAATCCAGCAATCCTGCCGGAATTTCCTGTGGCAAATAGCCAATTTTAAGCCCGCGTGTTTTGATTATGTCGCCCTGCGTTGGCTCTGCCAAGCCAGCGATGCAACGCAACAATGTTGTTTTCCCGCGCCCGTTCCCGGCCACAAGACCAACACGGTCACCTTTGTTCAAAACAAAGTCGAGACCAGAAAAAAGAGGGGTTCCAAGGGTAATTTCAAGGTTGTTAAGGGTAATAAGGGTCATGGTATTCCTGTCAAACAGAATGCGCCTATCGGCGGTCATGGACAGACCGAAACCAGAATTCAAGATTTCAGAACTGCCCTACAAAAAAATGATTTGCAGGGCAAAAACGGGGCCGCGCGTTCTATCGTGATAACGAAACACTGACGACGCCCCCTTTTGAACACATGTGAATACCCTTTTCAGGGTAATCAGATTTCCAACATGAAGCAACTGTTTTTGATTACTTGATGCCATAGATCATATTTTTACTGCGTAAATACAAACCCGTGATAACATCAACGGATTATTCGTTTTTGCAAATGGTTCGGGAGGCCATCAATGAAAAAGATAACAACATTGGCAACAATTATTACACTGGCATTAGCGCCAGCCGTTCAGGCACAGGATACCGGCCTAAGCGTGGAACTGAATAAATTTGAGGACGTAGAAGGCGGATGCCAAGCGTTTTTTCTTTTTCAAAATACCACCGCGCAGAATTTTGAAGGGTTTGAAATGTCGCTGGCTATTTTGTCGACCAACGGTGTTATCGACAGGCTGCTGACCATTGACGCCGCGCCATTGCCCGCCAACCGGACCACGCTCAAACTGTTTGAAATTCCGCAAACCCAATGCGCCAGTATCGGGGAAATTTTGTTGCATGACATCGGTTCATGCAAACCGCAAAACGGCCAGGAAATGGATTGTTTCAGCATTCTGTCATTAGGTTCACGAACTGCCGCGCCGCTGGTCAAATAGGGGGTTGCTGTGGTTGAATATGTATTGGAATTATTGACGGTTGGTGGGCCTGTTGTCTATGTTTTGGCGGTCTTATCGCTGATTTCATTGACAATTATTGTTACCAAACTGATCAAATTTATTGGCGTTCTTTCCGGCGCAAAGCGTCTGGAGGCCGCGTTGGAGCAGGTGCAACAACGCCAAAATGAACTGGCTTTGCAAGAACTAAAAACCCGCTCGCCCGCAGAACGGGTGATGTCTTATGCCATTGCCGGTGTCCAGAACCGCATTCCGCAAAATGTGCTGGAATACGAGGTTGAGCGGCGCGGCAATGCCGAGGTGGAAATCCTGAATCGTGGCATTCGTATTTTGGAGGTCATTGCGCTGGTCTCACCTCTTTTGGGGCTGCTTGGCACGGTTTTGGGAATGATCCAGTCTTTTCAGGAACTTGAAATGGCCGAAGGTGCTGCGAATGCGTCAGTATTGGCCGGTGGCATCTGGCAGGCGTTGCTTACAACAGCCGTGGGGCTGGTTGTGGCGATTCCCGCCGCCATTGCGGCCAGCCTGTTTTCCGCAACGGTGGAACGCGCCGCGCATAGCATCGAAACCTCAGTCGGGAGGCTGTATTTGCTTGTGAATGCACCGCAAAGCCAATGAAACTGTCGCGGCCCAAACGGAATGCCGCGTTGATCACGCTAACGCCCCTTGTGGATGTGATGCTGATTTTGTTGGTATTTTTTATGGTCACCTCAACCTATCTTGATCTGGATATGATCCCGATGGTCGAAAAAGCTGAGGATGTGACGCCGTCCCTTGGCACCGCAGGCCGCGATGGTGCAACCACTTTGCTTATCAGGATTAACGCAGCCGGTGAGGCCAAATTTCGGGGCCAAACCCTTAGCCCTGCCGCGCTTGCCGAGGCGCTGCGCGCCGGGCCAGATGCGCGGGTGTTGATCTTGCCATCCGGTTTTGCCAGTGTTCAAGACCTTGTTGCCGTGATCGAGGCCGCAGCAGCAGCCGGTGTTAACAACCTGCGTGTGGTGCGGCTGGAGGCCGGGCAATGAAGCTGAAGCTACGCAAAAAAACACCCCCCCAGGAAACCATCGTTTCGCTGATTGATGTGGTGTTTTTTCTGCTTGTATTTTTTATGATGGTTGGCCGGATGGACGCGACCTCTCCGTTTGCTGTAACGCCGCCGCTGTCCTTTGCCGGTGCGGATATGCCAAGCGGCGGCGTGACGGTCTCGATCGGTTTTGGCGGTAAATTGGCGTTGGACGGCACGGAAATGTCAGAACCGGATATGCTGGAACAAATAGCGCGGCAAGTGGCGCGCAATGGTGATCTGTTGTTGCGAATTAATGCGGACGGCCAATCAAGATTGCAAAATTTACTGCCCCTTGTCAGTAAAATCGAGGCGCTTGGCGTCAGGGATGTGGTTCTTGTCGTCACGCCAAATCTGCAATGAAATCAGCTTTTGCATATGGCGTTGGGATTTTGGTGTCGGTTGGTGCCCATGTTGCATTGGCTGCATTTTTAATGCTGGGCAGCAGGCCAGAACCGCTGGAGGCAAGCCCCCATGCCTCTGGCAAAATTAGAATGGAAGCATATGAGGTTAGCGAAACCCGCGCCAAAGCGCAGGAAAACCGTGGCGAAGAAACCAAATCGGAAAATATTGCCGGCGAAAACCTGACGGAGGGCGCAGTCCGCAACGACAGGGCCGAAACCGTCGAAGCCCCAAGCGAAATAGCTGTCGCCGCGCGGCCACAAACCGAAAAATCAACGCTTGTAGCCCCGCAAAGCGATGTTATCACGGCAACCCAGAACAGCGGCGCGGCAATGCCAGCGCTGTTTGCACAAGGGGCGGTGCTGGCCGCCGCCAACAGGCCCACACCTGTTGCAAAAACAGTTGTGGTAGCCGCAGAAACAATCCAGCCGGTTGCGACCCAACAACCCGTTACGCTGGCTTCTGCCAATGCCAATGCTGACCCCTTGGCACCAACAGCGCCCCGCCCCGCGCCGGTTGCCGCCAGCCCGGTCATTGGCGAAAGTTCCGACCAGATTTCCCCGGATGCTCCGCTGGCGGAACCAAGCGCGCCGCCGGTTAATCCGATACGCCAGACAGATCATAACGCTGCATCAATACCGCTTGAAAATGCGGTGCTCGAAACAGAATCCCTGTTGGCCGTCACCAGTTTTGCTGGCAATAACGGCGCAATATTTGACCCTGTGTCTTTGGCTGCGGTGGCCTCTTTTATGCGGCCCAGCGATACCGCTGACAGCGCGGATTCCGCGCGTGACAGCATTTCCCAATTACTGTCACAGGTGCCCTGCGCCCGGATTGCCGCAACATTTGTGCCCGAAACCGGAGAGTTGGAGTTGCGCGGTCATGTGCCCGACGGCGACATGCGCGGCCCGATCATCGACGCGATTCGCAGCCAGCTTGGCAATTCTATTCCGGTCAGCGGGTCTATGCTCGTATTACCCGAACCCCAATGCAACATTTTGAATGATCTTGAGGATATCGGCCTGCCCCAATCGGTTGACCAGACCAATGACGCGCTTCAGGTTGGTGCATCAACACAGCTTGTCACCCTGAATTATAACGAAGGCCAAATCGTTGAGATCCCCATCAGAGGGTCAGAATTTGCGTCTTATTTCTATCTTGATTTTTTCCAGATCGACGGGAATGTATTTCACATGTTGCCCAACGAGCACACTGATCTGGAATTGATAGAACCCGATGCAACCCGCCAAATCGGGAATGATCCAAACGGGCTGACCCTGATTGTGCAGCCGCCTTTTGGCATGGAACTTGTGGTTGCCTATAGCAGCTCTGTGCCGCTTTATGAGGGGGTGCGTGATATGGTTGAACCCTCAGAGCCGTATCTTGCTTTTATGCAGGAACGCATTGCCATATTGCGTGCGGAACACACGGATTATAAGGGCGAATGGGTCTATATGTTTGTGCAAACACAAGCTGCGCAAAACTAGATCAGCCGGCAAAGGCCGGGCGCAGGTTTGCCGCCCTGAAATCAGGGCAGCAAAACAACATCAGCTGTCGTCATCTTCTTTGGCGGCATCTGCGATTTCTTCAAGGTTGGATGTGTCGGCGTCATCCTCATTATCCAAAAGATCATCGCTAACACTGGAATCGGTTTCGCTGTCGTCATCCTCAAGCACAACTTCCAGATCATCCGCTACGGGTGCTTTGGGTTTTGCTTCAGCCGCTTTTGCTTTGCTCACGCCACGGGATTTGGCCGCGTCGATCAAACTTTCCAACGTGAATTCCGCGTCGCATGACGGGCAGGTCATCGGATCATTTTGCAAGTCGTAAAAACGGACGGCGCATTTTGGGCAGGCGCGTTTTACGCCCCATTCTTCCTTGGGCATCTTATTCCCTCATTTCGGTCAATATTAGCAATTCAACGCCAAGTGCAACAGATAAGAGGGTAATGTCAAAGGATTTGATGCATTGTCTCTGGCTTAGTTAATGATGCAAGTGCGAAAAATACTTGATGTGCTGCAATATCGCGAATATATTAAACCAACTGGAACAGGAACAAACATGCTTTATCACGCTTACGAATTGGCTCATGCCGCGATTGGCCCCATGCGCGCTGCTGCCCGCCTTAATCGTGAAACCTTGCTTAGCACCAACAACCCGTTTGCAACAACATATGGTGCGCGGGTAACCGCTGCGGCTTGCGACATGTTTATCAACGCGACCCGGCGCTATGCCAAACCGGCCTTTGAAATTGAAACCACGCTGGTTGATGGTGTCAAAACCGCAGTTTCTGAGGAAATCGCGCTCAGCCTGCCGTTTTGCAATCTGTTGCATTTCAAACGAGACACAAAAGCAAACCATCCCAAAATATTAATTGTTGCGCCAATGTCGGGCCATTACGCAACATTGCTGCGCGGCACGGTTGCGGCAATGCTGCCTGACCATGATGTTTATATTACTGACTGGGTTGACGCGCGCGAAATACCCCTAAGTGAGGGCAGGTTTGATCTGGATGACTATGTCGATTATCTGATCAGGTTCTGCCAGACATTGGGTGCCGCAGGTGAACGGCCTGCCGTAATGGCGGTCTGCCAGCCCGGTGTGCCGATGATGGTTGCAGCGGGTTTGATGGCGGCTGAGAACGACCCGTCTCGACCGGCCAGCATTACCTTGATGGGGTCACCGATTGACACCGCTTGCGACCCCAAACAACCAAATGAGCTGGCAACGTCCAAACCGCTCAGCTGGTTCGAAAACAACGTGATCGTTACGGTTCCATGGCCGAATTCCGGTTTTATGCGCAAGGTTTACCCCGGTTTTCTGCAACTTTCGGGTTTTATGTCGATGAATATCGATAAACATGTGGACGCCCATAAACGACAATTCCAACACCTGATAAAAGGTGATGGTGACAGCGTTGATTCCCATCGGCGATTTTACGATGAATATATGGCGGTCATGGATCTGGACGCTGATTTCTATTTGCAAACCATCGACCGCATATTCCAAAAACGCCTGCTGGCCATTGGTGCCTATTATTACCGCAATAAATTGGTTGACCTGTCGGCCATCACCGACATTGCCTTGCTAACGATTGAGGGCGAAAAAGACGACATAACCGGCCGAGGCCAAACCGAAGCCATTCACCGGTTGACCCCCAAACTGCCTGCTAACATGCATAAACATTATGTGCAGGAAAATGTCGGCCATTACGGTATTTTCAACGGTGCCCGCTGGCGCAAACATATTCAACCCAAAATGGCGCGGTTTATTTCGGATATGCGTCAGCCGGCCCCGTCAAAATGACAGACATATTAAAGATTGGCAGCCCGGAAATGGTGGTCGGTCTTCGACGGAACAAACGCGCCAAACGCCTGACCCTGCGGGTATCCAGCGTTGACGGAAAACCGGTGTTAACACTGCCGCCCCGCGTGACCCTGCGCGCCGCACAGGATTTTCTGATGCGTCAGGAAAAATGGCTACGAGAGCGGCTGTCGGATGCCCCAACCCGCGTTAAAGTCGACATTGGCGTCATAATCCCGTTTTGTGGTGAAAAACTTGTTATTTCACAACATAGTAAAACCCGAACAGTATTGGCCCCCGGACATATTGTTGTCTCAGCAAATAAACACGCAGGGAAATCTGTATCAGCATTTCTAAAGTCGCGCGCCCGGCTTGCCGCAACTGAGCACGCCCAAAAATACGCGGCTATTCTTGGGCATGAGTTCAACCGGATCAGCATCCGCGATCCACGGTCGCGCTGGGGTTCTTGCTCCACCGAAGGGAATTTGATGTTTTCGTGGCGTCTTGTTCTTGCGCCTGAAAAAGTGCTGGAATATGTGGTTGCCCATGAAATTGCCCATTTGGCGGAAATGAACCATTCAGCGGCGTTTTGGCAAACGGTTGCGGGTCTGATGCCCGAATATAACCAATTCCAAAAGTGGTTGAAGCTAAACGGTGCCACTTTGCATCGGTTGGATTTCAATGCGGCCTTGACCCGGCCTCAGAATGTGATCACATAAACAAATGGCCCCATCCGACCAAACAGACAGCACCCCAAGCCACGAAAAGGTATACCGAAGCCTGCGTGCAAGCATTATGCACGGCAATATGGAACCGGGCGCTGCGTTGACATTACGCGGTATTGCCAGCCAGTTTGGGGTGTCGATGACACCGGCTCGTGAGGCATTGCGGCGTTTGGTGGCCGAAGGGGCGCTGCAAATATCCAAATCGGGCAGGGTTGCAACGCCAGAACCCAACAACGAGCGGCTTGAGGAATTGGCCGCCCTGCGCGCCCTGTTGGAACCAGAATTGGCCAGCCGCGCCTTGCCACGCGCCCATTCGGTTTTAATTGACCGCATGGAAAGCATCAACGATGCTTTGGACCAATCCATTCTAAAAGATGATGCAGCGGGTTATGTTCGCCAAAATCAGGATTTCCACCGTAGCCTTTATTTGCGCGCCCAAGCCCCCGCAATGCTGGCGATGGTTGAAACCGTGTGGTTACAATCCGGCCCCACCATGCGGCGGTTATACGGGCAAAAGCAGCAACAACTGGCCTCAATCAACCACCGGAAAATCTTGGCGGCATTGCGCGCCGGTGATGAACCGGGGTTGCGGTTGGCCATGCGCGAAGATGTGACAAACGGGTTGCGTTTACTGAGCAGCTAGCCCGCAGCCCCCCAAGCGCCATCTTTGGTTATTCGAACACCCGATAATGTTCTGGCCGTGTGCCGCATCCGGTGGTTCAGCAATTTCTGTGCCAGGCGCAGCAAGTCTGGCATATGGGCGGGATCTGCGGCCAAATTGTTCATTTCAAAAGGATCTTTTTCAAGATCAAACAAAAGCGGCTGTAAGCCTCCGTTAAAATGAACAAGCTTAAGACGTGCTTCGCGCAGGATCGCAAAATTTGAATCGTCAGTGTCAGTGCCGGTTGCCTGCTGCCAAGCTGTCGTTTGGTTTGGCTCGCTGAAATCAAGTTCCATAAAAACATGTTCACGCCAGTTTTGCGGCGTTTGCCCTGCCAAAAATGGCCTGAGCGAGCGACCATCAACACCAGCCGGAATGGCTTGCCCCACAAGGTCAAGCAGGGTTGGCATCAGGTCCACTGTTTCGGTCATGGCATCACTATTTTTGCCATACTGCGCGGGGTTTCTTGGGTCATGGATGATAAGCGGAATGCGAAAGGCCTGATCATACGGGGTTTGTTTGCCCCAGATATGATGGTCGCCCAGCATCTCACCGTGGTCTGCGGTGAAAATAACAATTGTGTCATCATATTGGTTGGTTTGCTTTAAAAAAGCGATAATGCGGCCAAAATGCGCGTCAACCTCGGTGGCAAGGCCCAGATATGTTGCCCTTAACTGGCTGACATGCTCGTCATTTTCAGGGTCAATATTCCCCTCATAGCCCAGCACGACATTTTGCATTTTCGGGGCGTTTTGCGCGGCCTCAAAAAAAGGATGCACCGCGCTTTCTTTATCAACAGGCATCCGGTTTGGCAGTGGCAGCTTGGCAGGATCATACATTTTGTTATACGGTTCCGGCGCAGCAAGCGGCGGGTGCGGGCGGATAAATGTGGCAAATGCGGCCCAGCTCTCGTCGGTTTTGACGGAAAGATGTTTGAGCAACTCATCGGTTAAAAACGCCGTATCGCTGTCCTCTGCGCGATAAATAGTCGGATCATTCAGCGCGGCGGGCCGATCGGGATCAGGCGAAACCTGTTTAAAAAAATCAAGATATTCAGGCAGGTCATAGCCTTTGGATTTCAAATGCGCCCGCCACGGATAGCTTTTCATCAGCTGCATTTCAACA
>CAZSSS010000017.1:0-13050 GCA_964609255.1 uncultured Rhodobacterales bacterium | reverse complement strand
GCGTTCAAAATCCGGCACCCCACCGGGCCAGTGTTCGGGGCGCATACTGGGTTTTGTGGTCAGGATCCTCGCGCCAGTTATGCCGCTGATTATGCTGGGGGAAATTTGATCGCCATTGCAAGTGGCCCCCTTGCCAAGTGCCGCGGCATAGGTTTGTTCGCGTATGGGCAAATGCACCGCCGCAGCAATGATTTTGCCTTTTTCAGCGATGGCAAGGGAATGCGAAAAGCTGTTTTCGCCGTTGATGAATGCCCGTGTGCCATCGATGGGGTCAATGATGAAAACCCGGTCATGGTTCAGACGGTCGTGATTGTCCTCGGTTTCCTCGGACAGCCAGCCGTAATCCGGCCTTGCGGCCAGCAATTCATGGCGCAGCATTGCGTCAATGGCCAGATCAGCCTCGGTGACAGGGCCTTGGTTGCCGGTTTTGTCCCAAATTTGCATGTCGGCCTTGAAGAACTTTTTGGCAATGTCACCCGCCGCAATCGCGGCATCAAGCAGCAAGGCAAGGTCACGCTCCGGCAATGGTCATTCCTTCCACCAGCAGGCTGGGCACCACGCGCGACAGATGATTGCGCCCATCATTGGCGGCAATAATGCCCGCCAGCATATCGCGCAGGTTTCCCGCGACCGTGCATTCATTGACCGGGGTGGTGATTTCGCCGTTTTCCACCCAAAACCCCGACGCACCACGCGAATAATCGCCGGTATTGCCATTGATCGATGATCCGATAAGCGAGGTAATGATCAGCCCGGTTCCCATATCCGCAATCAGTTCATCGCGGGTTTTATGGCCCGGCGTTAACGCCAGATTGCCAATGCTGGGCGACGGGGGTGCTGATGTGCCGCGCGCGGCGCTGGCGGTGCTTTGCATGCCCAGCTTGCGCGCGGTTGCAAGATCCAGCGTCCAGCCCTGCAACACGCCGTTTTTTATCAAGGCGCGGCGTTGGGTCAGCAGGCCCTCCGCGTCAAAGGGTTTGGAACCAGCGACCCGAATGCGTGACGGGTCTTCAATCAGATCCATGCCCTCGGGCAAAACCATTTCACCAAGCGCATCCTTTAGCCAGCTAGAACCGCGCGCGATCATGCTGCCATTAATGGCGGCCACCAGATGGCCGATCAGCCCCGAGGAAATGCGTTCGTCATAAAGCACGGGAAACGCGCCGGTGGGTGGTTTTTTGGCCCCTTTGCGCGCCACGGCGCGTTCGCCGGCGATGCGGCCAATTTCTGCGGCGCTTGGCATGTCGGTTGCAAAAATACGGCCCTCGCCGTTGTAATCCCGTTCCATTTCCAGGCCGGTGCCGGTGATGGCCACAGCCGAAACCGATGTGGAGGTGCGCGCATAGCCACCCGAAAACCCGTTGCTGGCGGCCAGATGGATTTCTGTTTTGCTGTAACCAGCGCCAGCGCTATCAACCTTGTCAACGCCCGCCACATCCCGTGCAGCGGCTTCGGATTCTAGGGCCGCATGTTTCAAAGCGTCGGGGGCTGGTGCGTCGACGCTGTCGGCTAATTCAAGGCGCGCGACATCCCATTTTGGGGCAAGCTGTTCAGGGTCAGCAAGGCCAATATAGGGGTCATCGGGGGCTTCACGCGCCATGGCGACGGCGCGTTCTGCCATGGCCTGAATGGTATCGCGGCGGGTATCAGACACCGAAACGCAGGCCTGACGCTGGCCAATCAGCACGCGCAGGCCAAGGTCAATTCCCTCGGATCGCTCAGCGTGTTCCAATGCGCCGTTCGCAACCTCGATCGACAGGCTGTCACCCGAAACCACAACGGCGTCCGCCGCCTCAGCGCCCGCATCTTTGGCGGCTTTTAGCAGGGCTTGGGTCAGGTTTTCCAAATCAGCCATTTACACATTCATCCCTTGTGTTTCGATAATTGTTTTCGGCCAAAAGCCGCAATTTGAACCTAGGGAGTGTTATGCGCGGGGACAACCGTATTTGCCAAGAAACAGCAATCTAAAAGTTTATTTATCTGCTCCGGTTTGTGCTATGTTAACGGAAACCATAAGCCGATCAATCAGCCATGAGGTGTGTTATGCCAATTAAATACAGCAGCAAGAAAACCCAGCGGTTTTATTTTATGAAGGACAATAAGGAAACCTCGCTGGTGCTGATCTATGGGGACGAGGTCGAAACCGTCAGCGGCGCATCCTTTAAGGGCAGTGATCATATCAAGGTTAAATATCGGGGCCGTGTTGGGGCGTTAAAGAAATTTAACACTGGCCCGGCCCTGATGGGCACCCGCGCGCTGGAGACCTATTTTCTGGATGTTGGCCAAGGCGATGCTGCATTTATTGTGACCCCGAATGGCACAAAAATTCTGGTTGACGGCGGGATCACGCATTCCACCGCTGAATTTCTGATCTGGAAATATCGGCTGGACAGGGATGGCAACAAACTGGTGATTGACCATATGTTCCTAAGCCATGCGGACCAAGACCATGTCAAAGGGTTGATCCCGATATTGCTGCACGACAAGATCGAGGTCAAACATATATGGCATAACGGGTTGGGTCTGTTTTCAGCGGGGTTTAACCAAAAACTGGGGCAGGTCAACGACGGAATTCTGGAAACCCACCATGATACGCTGGATGATCTGGACGGGCTGACCCTGACCAGCACCTTCAAAAACTGGACCAATGCGGTGCGTGCGCAAGGTGCGACGTATCGTGCATTGGATAATTCGATGCCGCCGCTGGATGTTGGCGATCCGGCGATCAGCCTTGAAATTGTCGGGCCGCGCCGTGAAAGTAATGGCAATTTCAAATGGCTCAACGGGCATTCCCACACCATTAACGGCCATTCACTGATGTTTCGGCTGGTGCATAAGCATGTGCGGTTTATGTTTTCTGGCGATGCGAATATTGAGGGCGGTGAACACCAGATGGCGCAACCCGGTGCCGGTTTGCGCTTTGACAGCCATGTTTTAAAATCGCCGCATCATGGCAGCCATGAATTCTATTTCCCGTTTCTGCGTGCGGTGCGGCCTTTGATCTCGGTGGTTTCATCGGGCGATTCCCCCGATCACGGCCACCCGCGCGCCAGTTTTCTGGGCGCACTTGGCCGCGCCGGGCGGTCCGAGCATCATCTGCTGTTTTCCACCGAAATTGCCGCGACATTTGGCGTAGACAAGAAAAACCCGATTGTGCTGCCCGAACCCGCTGATGATATGGATGACAGCCTGCGCTATTCCGATAGCGCGCTGAATTCCGAGGCCCGCCAGCGGTTTATTAAAAAACTGTCGGGCATCATCAATGTGCGCTCCAACGGCACCGAATTATACGCGGCGCGACGGGTGACGGCGTCTTATCAATGGGAAAGTTATGACGCAATCGACGTGACCGAATTTGGCTAGAACTTCGGGCTTGTTGCGCCTAGGATGCCCCCATGAACAGGGATGAATTTGATAAATTTTG
Source organism: uncultured Rhodobacterales bacterium (assembly GCA_964609255.1). Classification (GTDB taxonomy): domain Bacteria; phylum Pseudomonadota; class Alphaproteobacteria; order Rhodobacterales; family Rhodobacteraceae; genus UBA3077. The sequence continues at coordinate 9,626 of CAZSSS010000017.1, read as the reverse complement.
TGCGGGCTTAACCGCCACAACAAACGTGATCCAGTGGGGCAATGCCTCGGTCTGGAAGGTTGGTGGCAAAATATTTGCCATCTGTTCGGGGTGGGGGCAGGGTGCGGGGCCGAAATTCTCGTTTAAATGCTCTGATCTGGCGTTTGAGATTCTGCCGCAAATGCCCGATATTATTCCAGCGCCTTATCTGGCGCGGGCCAAATGGGTGCAACTGGAAACGCCCGCCGCGATGTCGCGGGCGGAATTTGAAAAACATATCATCATGGCACATCAGATTATCGCCGCAAAACTGACCAAGAAATTGCAAAAAGAACTGGGGTTAATATGACTGATCTGTCAGGCAAAGTTGCGATTATTACCGGCGCCAGCCGCGGAATAGGTGCCGCCACCGCGCGGGAATTTGCCGCAAAAGGTGCCAAGGTTTTCCTGACCGCGCGGTCTCGTGATGAAATTGAGGCCATCGTGCTGGAGATCCGCAAAAATGGCGGTGAGGCCGATTTTCTGGCCTCCGATATGTCGCGTTATTTCGGGGTGGAAATCGTGGTGCGTCGCTGCATTGATGCCTTTGGCCGCGTTGATATTCTGGTGAATAATGCCGGGGTCATCGACCCGATCACGCGCCTTACCGACAGCGACCCAACCGCATGGGCCAAATCGGTTGAGGTCAATCTTAATGCGGTTTATTACGGGCTGCGTGCGGTTTTACCAACCATGCTGGACCAGGGTTCGGGCACCATTATCAACATCTCCAGCGGCGCGGCGCACAGCCCGTATGAGGGTTGGAGCCATTATTGTGCAGCCAAAGCAGGTGCTGCGATGTTGACCAAAATGGCGCATCTGGAAAACGGAGATGTGGTTGATGTCGTGGGCCTTAGCCCCGGCACGGTCAGGACCGATATGCAGGTGCGCATCAAGGCATCGGGTATTAATCCGGTCAGCGAAATGGACCCCAGAGATCATATTCCACTCGAATGGCCAGCCCGCGCCATCGCATGGCTGGCTGCTGGTGCTGCGCATGAATTTGCCGGGCAGGAAATCGCGCTGCGCGATGAAGAATTCCGCCGCCGCGTTGGGCTGATTGACTGAAATGAAAATCCTGATCCTTGGCGGATACGGGGTTTTTGGCGGGCGGCTGGCGGAATTGCTGGCCGATATCCCCTCGCTGGAACTGCTGATCTGCGGGCGCAGCGCCGTCAAAGCCAGCGCATTTTGTGAGCAATTTTTCGGCGCTGCAAGGATCAAACCTTTGCTTCTTGACCGAAAGGATATTGCCGCAGCATTGGTGATTCACAAACCTGATATTGTGGTTGATGCCTCTGGCCCGTTCCAGAATTACGGCGATACCCCATATGTGGTGGTGCAGGCCTGTATCGATGCACAAATAAATTACCTTGATTTTGCGGACGCCGCCGATTTTGTGTTTGGCATATCGCAATTTGACCAAGCCGCCAAAACCGCCGGTATTTATGCGCTTGCCGGGATGAGCAGTTTTCCGGTTTTAACGGCGGCTGTGCTGCGCGAAATGGCCAAAGAAATGACCATTGTTTCGGTGACGGGGGGCATTGCGCCCTCAGCTTATGCGGGCATTGGGTTGAATGTGATGCGTGCGGTTATTGGCTATGCTGGTGGGCCGGTAAAGCTGCTGCGTGGTGGCCAAGCGTTTGAGGCCAAAGGCCTGACGGAATCGCGGCGTTACACCATTGCACCGCCCGGCCAGCTGCCGCTGCGCGCCTTGCGGTTTTCGCTGGTGGATGTGCCGGATTTGCAAGTGTTGCCGCCGGAATACCCCGATATGCAAGATATCTGGATGGGCGCTGGCCCCGTGCCCGAAAGCCTGCACCGCGCGCTGAACCTGTTGGCCAAACTGCGCGCATGGTTGCATTTACCCAGCCTGACACCGTTTGCAAAACTGTTTTACACAGTGCTGAACCTGATGAAATTTGGCGAACATCGCGGCGGCATGTTTGTGCATGTCACAGGTGTAAAAAACGGCCAACCCGTTGAAAATTCGTGGCATTTATTGGCCGAAGGCGATGACGGCCCCTATATTCCCTCGATGGCAATAGAGGCGATTTTGCGCAAACAACTGGCGGGGGTCTTGCCGGATATTGGCGCGCGGCCCGCGACAAATGCTTTGCAATTGGCGGATTATGAAACCCTGTTTTCCAATCGCACAATTTATACCGGGTTTCGTTCCCCCGCCAGCGGTCCGGCCTATCAACAGGTTCTGGGTAAGGCGTTTGAGGGCTTGCCACGGCAGATCAAAACCCTGCATTCCTTAACCGAACAACAAATCTGGGTTGGTGAGGCCGAGGTGCAGCGCGGCAAAGGGTTCATCGCCAGAATAATTGCAAAAACCATCGGTTTTCCGCCTGCGGGCAATAACGTGCCGCTGCGCGTAACCCTGACCCCGTCAGGCGACAAAGAAATCTGGCAGCGCGAATTTTCGGGCAAGAAATTCCGCAGTGTTCAATGGCCGGGCAAGGACCGGAACCAGCATTTAATGCTTGAAAAGTTTGGCCCCATAACCGTTGCAATGGCGCTGGTGTTAAAGAATAACCGGCTCCAGCTAATTCCGCGCCGCTGGTTTTTTCTGGGGCTGCCGTTGCCCAAATTCTTGCTGCCCGCCGGTGATACATTTGAGACAGAACAGGATGGGAAATTCAGGTTTCATGTTACCATCAAAGCCCCGCTTATCGGGTTGATCGTGGCCTATCAGGGGTGGTTGGTGCAGGAATAGCATAACGGATGCTCCGAATGGTCGCAGTTTCAAATGCTGATGATTTTGGGTAAGAAACCTAAACCCGTTCAAAAGGCCAAACTTATGAAATTTTTATCGTCCGCCGTTTTCCTAACCTTTGCTGCAACGCCGATTATGGCGCTGGATGTGCAACAAGTTGCTGACAATGTGTATGCGCTTGTTGGCCCTCTGGGCCAGCGGGATTCGCAAAACTTGGGTAATAATGCCAGTTTTGGTGTGGTGGTGACCAGCGCGGGCGTTGTGCTGATTGATGCTGGCGGAAGCTGGCGCGGCGCAGCCCAGATCGACGCCGTCATTGATACCATTACCGACCTGCCGGTGGTGGTTGTTATCAATTCGGGCGGGCAGGATCACCGCTGGATCGGCAATAGTTATTGGCAGGAACAGGGCGCAACTGTAATAGCCTCCTCTGAGGCGGTTCTTGATCATCAGGCCCGTGGTTCCGCGCAAATGTCCGGCCTTTCAGTGTTGATAGGTATGGCATTAGAGGGCACCGAGCCCAGCTATGCGGATACCGAATTTGATACAGAATTCAGCTTTGATCTGGGTGGCGAAACGTTTGAAATCCATTTCAGCGGTCAGGCCCACACCCCCGGTGACAGCTATGTCTGGATGCCCTCAACCCGAACAGTTTTTACCGGTGATATTGTCTATATCGACCGCATTTTGGGCATTGGCGATCAATCCCATTCGGGCAGTTGGATTACTGTTTTTGAAGAAATGGCGCGGCTGAACCCAGCCCATCTGGTGCCCGGCCATGGCCCGGCTACAACGCTGGAACGGGCCAAGCTCGACACCTATGATTATCTTGTTAATTTGCGCGAACAAATGGGGGCTTATATTGACGATGGCGGCGATATTATCGACAGCGTCAATGTTGATCAGAGCGCGTTTGATTATCTTTCGCAGTTTGAACAACTGGCCAAACGCAATGCTCAGCAGGTTTTTACCGAAATGGAATGGGAATAACCCGCCGCTTTATTGGCGATACCAGCGGTTCACCAAATCTGCCTGATCGTTTTCGCCCATGATGGTATATTCGACGGCGGCGGCATCACAGGTATAGGTGCCGCTGGTATTGCCGCCCATCGGGGCCATTTCCTCGGTAAATGGAATGTCCATTGTCAACGGGCCGCTCGGCATATCAATGGTGGCAACCATCGCATAATTAAAGGCTCCCATGGTGAATTCAAAAGTGCCGCCATCAGCCATAACGCTAAATGCGCCGGTGCCGTTCATTAAAATGGTGGTCTTGGGAATGCCCGCGTTTTCGACCGCAAAATTCAGATCATTGGCTTGATATGATCCGGTTTGATCGGCCGCGATGGTCATCACCATGCCGCCTCCGATCGAAACATTTTGTGATTGGCTGGTTTGGATAAACTGTTGTTCCATCGCGGGAAAATCAGGGGTCCATCTGCCAACAAGACAATCGTCAACCGCAAGGGCAGGCGTGGCGGCAAAAGCGCCAAGGCAGATCAAAATTCGTTTCATGATAATTCCTTTGGTTTCAAAACCAAGGTAATATCAAAGAAAAAATGCAAAATCTACCGGACCGCAGTTCAATGGGCCAAGGTCCGCTGAAAATGGTGGGCAGGGGGGTTGGCGGCTGATGTTTAAAATGAGGTGCGTATCGCGACAACAAAGTTTGTCGCGTTGAATTTAGCAGGGTCCACGGCGGGGTTTGTGCCAAAAATACGCGCGGTTTATTTGCTGCGGCAACGCGCCCGAACATTCCTATGGATTGCAATTTTGGAATATATTATCTATGGCGGATAAAGGCCTATTCAAATGGCTTGCCAAAGATTCGGGGATTTTATGACCAAGCACCACCAACCGCAGTTGGACCTTTCGCCAAAGGTAAGTGATGAGATCCGCCAAACCACCTGTTACATGTGCGCCTGTCGTTGTGGAATTAATGTCCATGTGATGGATGGCAAGATCAAATATATTGAGGGCAACAAAGACCATCCGGTTAACAAAGGCGTGCTGTGCGCCAAAGGCTCGGCTGGCATTATGCAGCATTACGCGCCCTCGCGGCTGCAAAACCCGATGAAACGTGTTGGTGAACGGGGTGAGGGCAAATTTGAGGATATCACCTGGGATGAGGCCTTTGACATTGCCGCAGGCTGGCTGAAACCCATTCGCGAAACCGCGCCGGAAAAGCTGGCGTTTTTTACGGGGCGCGATCAGTCACAATCGATGACCAGCTGGTGGGCGCAGCAATTTGGCACGCCGAATTACGCGGCCCATGGCGGGTTTTGCTCGGTCAATATGGCGGCTGGCGGGATTTATACAATGGGCGGCGCGTTCTGGGAATTTGGCACGCCGGATTGGGACCGCACCGAGCTGTTCATGATTTTTGGCGTGGCAGAGGATCATGATTCAAACCCCATCAAAATTGGTTTGGGCAAGTTGAAAGAACGCGGCGCCAAGGTGATTGGCGTTAACCCCGTGCGCTCGGGCTATAACGCCATTGCTGATGAATGGGTGGGCATTACGCCGGGCACAGACGGGTTGTTTATTCTGGCGCTGGTGCATGAATTGCTGAAGGCCGGCAAGGTCGATCTGGATTACCTGATCCGCTATACCAACCTGCCGTTTTTGGTGAACACCGATGCGGGCAGTGATGAATCCGGCCTGATGATCCGTGACGGCGATGGCAAAGAAATGGTCTGGGATCGCGTCAATGGTAAGGCGGTCCCATGGGATACCGTCGGCGTAAAACCCACGCTGCACGGCGACCAAACCGTTGATGATGTGGCTTGTAAACCGGCGTTCCAGATCATGGCTGACAAATATATGGGCGGTGAATATACGCCTGATGCGGTGGCCGAACGCTGTGGTATCTCGGCGGATCGTATTCGGGGCATTGCGGCTGAACTGGCGCGGGTGGCGTTTGAGGAGGAAATCATTCTCGACACCCCGTGGACTGATTTCAAGGGGCAAAAGCACGCGCAAATGATCGGCCGTCCGGTTTCGTTTCATGCCATGCGCGGGATTTCTGCGCACTCAAACGGGTTTCAAACCGCCCGCGCGCTGCATATGCTGCAAATCCTGCTCGGCTCGGTTGAATGCCCCGGCGGGATGCGGTTCAAACCGCCCTATCCCAAGCCGGTTGAGGGCCACCCCAAACCCCATCACACAGTCACCCCCGGCAAACCGCTGAACGGCCCGCATCTGGGTTATCCGCGCGGGCCAGAAGACCTGTGTCTGGATGAAAATGGCAAGGCCAAACGCATTGATAAGGCGTTCACATGGGAAAACCCGCTTTCGGCCCACGGGTTGATGCATATGGTGATTTCCAACGCTCATGCGGGTGATCCGTATAAGATCGATACGTTGTTTATGTATATGGCGAATATGTCGTGGAACAGCTCAATGAACACCGGCGGAGTCATGGATATGCTGCGCGACAAGGACGAAAACGGCGACTATGTCATCCCGCATATCATCTATTCCGATGCTTACAGCTCCGAAATGGTGGCCTTTGCTGACCTGATCCTGCCCGACACAACCTATCTGGAGCGCCACGATTGTATCAGCCTGCTGGACCGCCCGATTTGTGAGGCCGACGCCGCCGCAGACAGCATCCGCTGGCCGGTGGTGGAGCCTGACCGCGATGTGCGCGGCTTTCAAACTGCGCTGATCCAGCTGGGTGTGAAACTCGGCTTGCCGGGGATGACCAATGACGACGGCTCGGCCATTTACAAAGATTACGCCGATTACATCACCAACCACCAACGTCGCCCCGGTGTTGGGCCGTTGGCGGGGTTTCGGGGCAAGGACGGCAAAGGCAAAGGGCGCGGCGAACCGAACCCTAACCAGATACAACAATATATCGATAATGGAGGTTTCTGGATTGACCATATCGCGCCAGAAAACGCCTATTTCAAACCGTGGAACAAGGGTTATCAGGAATGGGCGGTGGAGCGCGGCATTTTTGATGTCGAAATGCCTTATGTTTTCACAGTTTACCAAGAAATCCTGCAAAAATTCCGCAATGCGGCGGATGGCAAGGGGGCCTTGCAGCCGCCCGAGCATCTGCGCGCGCAGCTTTCCGCCACCATGGATCCGCTGCCGATCTGGTATGAACCCTTTGAGCAAACCCTTGTGAATAATGACGAATATCCGATTCATGCCCTGACCCAGCGCCCGATGGCGATGTATCATTCATGGGGGTCGCAAAATGCGTGGCTGCGGCAAATCCATGGCACCAACCCGATGTTTATCTCAGGCGCGCTGTGGGAAGAACACGGTTTTCAGATGGATGACTGGGCGGTTGTGACCTCAATCAATGGTGAGATTGAAGTGCCGGTTGTGCGCATGGATGCCCTGAACGGCAAAACCATCTGGACATGGAACGCGATTGGCAAACGCAAGGGTGCGTGGGCCTTAAGCAAAGATGCGCCCGAAACCACCAAAGGGTTTTTGCTTAACCATCTTATTCACGAATTGCTGCCCTCCAAGGGTGACGGCATGCGCTGGGCCAATTCTGATCCGATCACTGGTCAGGCCGCTTGGTTCGATTTGCGCGTCAAAATCAAACGTATCCCGCCGCCTGATCATCTCCAGACAAAACCCGACATTCCGGCGCAAACATCGCCGGTTGGCCAAGGCCCAAAAACTGTTTCTTACGGAAAGGAATGGTCATGACCCAGCTTCCAACCTCCACCAAGAAAAAACTTGGCCTTGTCATTGATCTGGACACTTGCGTTGGCTGCCATGCCTGCGTGATTTCCTGCAAGGAATGGAACACCACAGCTTATGGCGCGCCGCTGTCAGATGTTGATGCTTACGGCGCTGAGCCTGTCGGCACGTTCCTGAACCGCGTGCACACATTTGAGGCCAAGCAGGAGGGTTGTTCAGCCCAAACCGTGCATTTCCCCAAATCCTGCCTGCATTGTGAGGACGCGCCCTGCGTCACCGTTTGCCCAACAGGCGCAAGTTATAAGCGCGAGGAAGATGGCATTGTTCTGGTGAACGAGGACCACTGCATCGGTTGCGGATTATGCGCATGGGCTTGCCCATATGGCGCGCGTGAACTCGACAAGGTTGAGGGGGTGATGAAAAAATGCACGCTCTGTGTGGACCGGATTTATAATGAAAACATCCCTTCAGCCGACCGCGTGCCATCCTGCGTGCGGACCTGCCCCGCCGGCGCGCGGCATTTTGGCGATTTCAATGATCCTGAATCAAACGTTTCCATCCTGTCAGCCGCACGCGGCGGCATGGATTTGATGCCTGAACAAGGCACCAAACCCGTCAACAAATATCTGCCCCCACGACCCAAAGCCGACATCGCGCCGGAACTTGATGTTCTGGGGCCATTGCTTGCCCAGAGCGAAAAAACAGGCGGCTTTATCGGCTGGCTTGATCGCACATTGGAGAAACTCTAATGCATCCAGCACCTTCAGTAATTATCTTCACAGCCCTGTCGGGGCTTGGTTTTGGCTTGATTTTCTGGATGGGCCTTGGCCTGCCGGACGTGTCGGGCATGATTGTAACAGCCGTGTTTGCCACCCTTGGGTTGGGCCTTGCGGTTATTGGGCTGTTGGCCTCAACCTTTCATCTTGGCAACCCGCAACGGGCATGGCGCGCGTTCAGCCAATGGCGCACCAGTTGGCTCTCGCGCGAAGGCATCTTGGCGGTGCTGACCTTGTTCACCTTTTTTGGGTATGCTTGCCTGTGGGCGTTTCTTGATATGCGCATTGCGGCGCTCGGCTGGGTGGCGTCTGCCTTGGCGGCTGGCACGGTATTTACCACCTCGATGATCTATGCGCAGATGAAAACCGTGCCGCGCTGGCATGCCTCCAGCACGTCGCTGTTGTTTCTGGTTTATTCCGCAGCGGGCGGCGCATTGCTGGCCGCGCAAATGCAAGCCGCCGGATTGTTGCTGGCCCTGTTGGCGATGATACAGGCCTTTGCATGGATGCAGGGCGACAAGGCTTTTGCCAAAGCCGGATCAACCATTGAAACCGCCACGGGGCTGTCAGCGTTGGGCAAGGTGCGATTGTTGGAAAAACCGCATTCGGGCACCAATTATCTGATGAAGGAAATGATCCATGTGGTGGGGCGTAAACACGCGGCCAAGCTGCGGGTGATCTCAATTGTGCTTATGGCGACCATTCCTGTAATGCTGATTTTTCTTACCGATGCAGGGCATATGATTGCGGCGCTGGTGATCGTTTCACATCTGATCGGTCTGTTCGCGGCGCGTTGGTTATTCTTTGCTGAGGCCAAGCATGTCGTGGGCCTGTATTACGACGCGCGTTAGGGTTCGGTGCGTGGGGACCACGCACCCTACGGGCCGGCGAATTGTTATTTCTTTCGCAAAGTCGGTATTTTCAGCCCTGTTTCAGATGACGCAATCAATATGCCAAGCCTTTTCAGTTGTGTTTCTTGTTTCTTGGCGCTCATGATCCACCAGATGGAATCTCGTTTATAGGAGGGTGCCAAATTGGTGAAGAATTGCCAAGCTGGTTGATTTGCCTTGATTTGCGCCACGTAAGCGCTGGCGAGCGGCACGTTTCGTTGTTCCGCGGAATAGCCTTTTGCATCGCTTCGGTTGTCAAAAAGCTGCATTCCTGCGGGTTTCATTTTGCCAAGTTTTATCAACGCTTTTACCTTATTGACGTTCACAGCGCTCCAGACGCTGGTTGTTTTGCGCGGGGTAAAGCGGATTTTATAGCTGTGGTCATCAATTGATTTTCGTATGCCGTCGATCCAGCCAAAACAAAGCGCAACATCAACCGAGGCTGACCATGTCAGGCTTGCACATCCGGTGCTTTTCCTGAAATAGCCGACCCAAACCTCGCTTGCGCCAGCATTTTCTTGCAGCCAATCGTGAAATGCGTATTGGGTG
>CAZSSS010000016.1:2933-13789 GCA_964609255.1 uncultured Rhodobacterales bacterium | reverse complement strand
CAGGCAAACGGCCAAGATTTTGTTGCAGATGGTGCAGGGGCAGGTGGCGTGGGGCCGAAATGACCTGATCGGCCGCCTTTTCAGCCGTAAAAAGGGCAAATTGACCCAACGCGCGGAATCAACCATACGCCGGTTAGCATTGGATACTTGCAGAAAACCCGGGCTTGCTGCGTTGTTGCAGAAAATGATCGACCCCGGCTTTACATATATTAATGTTGGTCATTCAAATCGGAACGCAGATCTGTGGGCCTCGCTTGAGGCTGCGGGTGTTGGGCGCAGTATCGCAATGATACATGACGTTATTCCGCTGGATTACCCGCAGTTTTGTCGCCAACCGATATTGGATCGTTTTGAAAAAGAACTGGTTGAAACCGGCAAAAACTGCGCTTTTATGATATATAATTCCACCCATACGGCGCAGCGCTCTCAGCATTGGTTGGCAAAATGGGGGGTGGAGCCAGATTATATCACGGCGCTTTTGGGTGTTGATCCTTTGCCCGATGTAGGAGAACGGCAAATCGCGGATCACCCTTATTTTATAATTCTTGGCACAATTGAACCCCGCAAAAACCACCGCCTTTTGCTGGATATTTGGCAAGATATGGTTGCAACCATGCCATCGGATCGCGTGCCGCATTTGCATATCGTGGGCCGTCGTGGGTGGCGGAATGACGATATATTTGAAATATTGGATACCGCCGCGATGATGGGAACCGTTGTTTTTGAACATAATAATCTGGATGATGATGGTTTGGCCCGGTTGATGAATGGCGCGCGCGCGCTGTTGTTCCCGTCATTTGCCGAAGGGTTCGGTTACCCGCTTATTGAGGCCCTGCAAAAGAAAATACCGGCAATTTGTTCTAACCTGCCTTGTTTTCAGGAAATATCAGGGGATTTGCCTGTATATTTGGATTCAACTGATCAATCGGGTTGGAAAAATGAGATTGTTAAGCAAAGCACCGCTGATATTGACAATAAAACGAGCTATTCGCTTGATTTTCCAACTTGGGAACAGCATTTCCATAAAATTGACACAATTATTTAGGACACGGGCACAGCCCACCCAGTTAAGTGATTACTTTTAATGAAATTACACCGTTCATATCGATTGCGTTTGCTGCGTAAAAAGTGGCAATTGCGGACTTGGCGAAAGCGCCACGACCTTAAGCTGGTTCAGCTTGGCGCGGGTGCCGCTGACCGCGACGGTATTTTTGTTTTTTCAACCCTGCGAAATGAACGGCGACGCCTGCCGTATTTTCTGGATTATTACCGTAAACTGGGTATTACCCAATTTTTTATTGTTGATAATCAATCCAGTGACGGCACCGCAGATTATCTGATGGCACAGCCGGATGTATCGCTCTGGTATACCGAGGCCAGCTATAAGCACGCAAAATACGGCGTTTTATGGATGAATTTATTGCTAAGAAAATTCGGGTCAAACCACTGGTGCCTGAATGTGGATTGTGACGAATTTCTGGTCTATCCGCATGTTACAAAACGACCGATCCGCGCCCTGACCGATTGGCTGGACGCACGATCTATGCGCACATTTCCCGCGATGTTGCTGGACATGTATGCCAAGGAAAATCTTGAGGATATTGACCATAAAACCGGTCAGAACCCTTTTGACATTCTTAAATATTTCGATTCGGGCAATTATACACAGCGCCACGGCGGCCAATACGGAAATTTGTGGATTCAAGGCGGCCCAAGGCAGCGGGCCTTTTTTGCCGACAGTCCGGGTAAAGCGCCAGCGCTTAACAAAATTCCGCTGGTTAAATGGAAATCCAGCTATGTTTATACCTCCTCAACCCATTCACTGCTGCCGCGCAGTTTGAATGTTACATTTGATAATGTGGGGGGCGAAAAAATAAGCGGGTGCTTGCTGCACAGCAAATTTTTACCCGACCTGAACGCCAAAGTTTCTGAGGAGCTGAACCGCCAGCAGCATTACGCCGAAAGCCAGGAATATCTGGCATATAATCACGGCGCTGGTCCCAAGCTCAACTTTTGGACAACGCATTCGACACGCTTCAAAAGTTGGCAACAACTGGAAGATCTGGGGCTGATGTCCTCAGGGGGGTGGGCATGAGCGTTGGTATATCTTTGCTGTTGCACCAGAATTTCGGGAGGGCCGCTGAGCTGACCCGTGCGTTGCTGCGCGAGGGGTGCAAAGTTGCGGTGCACATCGATGCCAAAACGCCCGAGCCGCAGATCGCTGCCTATATTTCGGAATTTGCGAACACCCCCGCTTTGACCATGGTTAAACGTATTAAATGTGAATGGGGCACATTTTCGCTGGTTCGGGCGCAGGTCCGAACGTCTCGGGCGCTATTGGATAACTATCGCGATGTAACCCATGTGGTTCAGTTGAGCGGGTCATGCCTGCCAACCCGGCCCATCGCTGAACTGCTGACGTTTTTGCACAAAAACCGAGGCACTGATTATATTGAATCGGTGGTCGCGGGCGAAAATAACTGGATCAAAGGTGGTTTGGAATCAGAACGGTTCTCGTTGTATTTCTTGGCCTCTTGGCGCCGACAAAGACGGCTTTTTGATATTTCCGTGACGTTACAAAGAAAGTTTGGCATTAAACGCACAATTCCCTCTGGGCTTGAGGCCCATGTCGGGTCTCAGTGGTGGGCGCTTTGCCGTGAAACGCTGCAAGCAATACTGAATGACCCAAATCTGAAACAATATGATCGGTATTTTTCGAAATGCTGGATACCGGATGAATCCTATTTCCAGACTTTGGTGCGCAAACACGCCAAACGCATTGAATCCCGTTCCCTGACGTTTTCACGCTTTGACCAGCACGGGAATCCGATGTTGTTTTATGACGATCATTTGGAATATCTGGAACATTTATCAGGGTTTTTTGTGCGCAAAGTCTGGAATGGCTCCGACCAGCTTTATGATGTTTTGCTGGCCAAAGATTTTTCCGCCAGCCCGCGTGACCGTGAAATGCGTCTGGCATTCGGCGCGCAAACTGAACAGTTGGAAAGCCGCCGGAACAACGGCAGAACCGGCTTATCGATGCAAAGCCGGGTGCTTAAACACAACAAAGGCCGCTCCGAAACCGCAGCGCCTTATTCGGTTCTGGTCGGGTTTAACAAAGCATATCCTATGATCGACAATTGGCTGACACAGCAGATCAACCAGCCCGTTCAGGGGGATTTGTTTGCAATCAACACTGTTGAAATGGCCCAAAACGCCTATTTGTCAGTTGGTAATCTGTCCGGAAACGGCATAATTCGTGATTATGCACCGATTGAGTATCTGACGAACTTTTTGTGGAACAACCGCCATTCGCCAATAACTTTTCAGTTTTGGTCAGCAAAAAAAGCCAAAGTTTTCAGTTTTATCGCCAATGATCCAAATGCCTGCATTCATTATGTTCGCAGCGCTTGGGCGGTTGAGCTGATGCAAGAAAATATAACAAATATCAATGTTCTTAAATCCCGCGCCACAGCAATGATGGCGCTGGATGACCGGCGCATTGATGCATTGAAATCAGGCCATGCAACATTCAAAGTTTATTCGCTGGCGGAAACACTGGCAAAACCGGCAGCAGTTTTATATGAGCTGATCGCAACATTGGCACCAAAATCAGAAACCATGCCACGGGCTTTGCCGGAAATGATTGACTGGCAGGGCTTGGAAAATTTTGCGAATCTGCTTAAGAATAACGGCATGAATATTGATTTTGAATTGGCTGAGCAAATCCGCCCGGATTGGCATGACCAGAAAACCAACCCTGTTTTGATCGCCGAGTAAAATGGCTAAAAAATTTAGTAGTTTCGCCATTTTCGGGGCGATGCGCAGCGGTTCCAACTTGTTGGAACGTCATATAAACCAGTATAACGGCCTGAAATGTCACGGGGAATTGTTTAACCCGGCATTTGTTGGCAGTGCTGGTAACATGCAATATCTTGGCATCAGTCGTGGTGAACGCGACGTTGAGCCAAAAAAACTGCTTGAGGCTGTTCAGGCCGCAACGCCCGACCTTATTCCGGGGTTTCGCATTTTCCGGGACCATAACAGCAACGCGATTGATCTTTTTCTGGATGATCCGGACTGTGCAAAAATAATACTGTCACGTAGCGCGGTTGATTCATTTGTTTCCCTAAAAATCGCCAAGAAAACCGATCAATGGTTGATTCATGACGATGCACACCGAAAATCTGCGCAGATATATTTTGATATGCAGGAATTTGAGAGCTATCAGAAAGTGCGACATGCCTATTCGGGGCGTATCGCCGCGCGGCTTAAACGAACCGGCCAGCGGTTTTTCGATATTCAGTATGGCGACCTTAACAATATTGAGAAAATCAACGCTTTGGTGGCTTTTATTGGCGGGGTAACGCCGCTCGATACGCTGAAACAAACAATTAGGCGGCAAAATCCCGGGGCTTTGTGCGAAAAGATCGTCAATTATGACGAGGTTTTTCAAGCGTTGGGCCTTCCGGAACCGCAAACCCTTGCAGCGGCACCACCACGGTTTGCCCCCGAAAAAGGCACGGATCTTTCGCGCGCTTATTTTTGTGAAAACAGAGCAATAATTTTTGCGCCCATCCCGTCAGCACCAGACGGGGCGGTGCGCCAATGGCTTGGTAAAATTGAGGGCGTCGCCCCCGAAAACAATTTTGGCAGCGCAGCATATGATGATTGGCTGTCGAGCCACCCAAAACCATTAGCTTTTTCAGTTCTGCGCCACCCCGTGGCCCGCGCATATGACGTGTTCATGCGGAAAATAGTGTTCAAAAAGCCATCCGGATTTTTGGCAATTCGCGATATTCTGGAAACCAGATTTGGGGTTTTCTTGCCCCCTGCGGACGTTGGTCTGGAAAACTCGGGGTATGATCTGGCGGCGCACCGCGCTGCATTCAAACAGTTTTTGGCATTTATTCATCATAACCTTAATGATAAATCCGGCATAAGAACCGATGGGCGCTGGCGGACCCAAACCGATTTATTGGCAGGGTATGAACAGAAACTTGGCCCCTGCATGACCATCAAAGAACCGGATCTGGATTTCGCAAACAGTTATTTCACCAATCGGCTGGGCCTGCCAGAATTGCCGGATAAAATCACTGTGCAAAAACCGGATTGGCCTTTTGCGTTATTGGAAATCTATGATCCCGAAGTTGAGACCTTGGCGCGCACCGCATACGAGGCTGATTACAAAAACCTCAGTTTTGATAACTGGGGCTAAGCTGCTTTGGCTTTGCGGCGGTCAGTCAGAATAGAATAAATCGCGGCTGCGTCATCGGTTGACCGGATTTTGGCGCAGATCGCCTCGTCTCGCAGGGTGCGTGATACCAAGGCCAGTGCTTTCAGATGATCGGCAACCGCGCCTTTGGGCGCAAAAAGCACAAAAACCAGATCAACCGGCTGCCGGTCAACGGCATCAAAGTCAATGCCGGTATCAAGGCGCAGAAAAAGCCCCCATACCCGATCAATTTCGGGCAAACGAGCATGTGGAATGGCAACGCTATGTCCCATGCCCGTAGGGCCAAGGGTTTCACGTTCCTGAAGGGCCGCAAAGATTTCTTTTGCAGGTAATTGATAGACACTTTCTGCCAAAAGCGACGCATCTTGCAGCGCCCGTTTTTTGCTGGACGCTTTGACACTGGCAATAACAGCGTCAGGCAAAAGAATATCGGCAAGTTCCATCAATGCGACCTCAGGGTTTTGTTCGGGTTATTTGGCGCCACGCGGGTCAATCCAACCCACATTGCCGTCGTCGCGGGTATGCACAACGTTTACGCCGCCATGGGATACATTGCGAAACACAAGCATATTTGCGCCTGACAGCTCCATTTGCATGACAGCCTCGCCAACTGACAGGGTTTGAACCCTGGTTTCCATTTCAGCGACAATTATTGGCTGCAATGTATCGGGTTCATCCGCGGATTCAGGTGTGCTGGACAGCACATATGACGGTTCCCCCACCGATTCGATCGGGGCCACGCGGGTTTTGTGGTGGTCTTTCAAGCGGCGTTTGTAACGTCGCAACTGTTTTTCCATGCGCGACAGGGCTGATTCAAAACAATCATACACATCTGCAGCGCGGCCTTTGGCCTGTGTGTGCAAGCCGGTGGAAAGATGCACAGAGGCATCGCAAACGAATTCATGCCCGTCTTTTGAAAAGGTGACATTGCCTTCTACCGGCCGCTCGGAATATTTGCTGACCACCTCTAGCAGGCGATCCTCAACAGTGGAGGTCAGCGCCTCCCCTACGTCCATATGTTTTCCACTAACTTGTATATGCATGTTCTTCTCCCCGCATAAGGCCGAAAAAGTGTTCTTCCGGCACTGGGTTTCATTGAACAGCCCCGCGGAGCGCGGAACCTAGGAGCACACAGCCTTCATGTCAACCGGGTGCGAAATCTAATTTCCGGATTTGGTTTTGCGCCGATTGATGGATGAAGGGATGCTCATAGCTTCACGATATTTGGCAATTGTCCTGCGCGCAATATCCACACCGCCACTTCGCAATATTTTTACAATTCTGTCATCTGAGAGCGGTTTTTTGTGGTTTTCTTCATCAATAAGGTTTTTAATGCGCAAACGAATTTCAATTGACGAAAATTCACTTTTTCCGTCGATTGACAGGATTTTTGACACAAAAAAGTATTTCAATTCAAAAATCCCGCGATCACAAATCAGATATTTGCCATTGGTGACCCGACTAACGGTTGATTCGTGAACCCCAAGTGATTCGGCAATTTGCCCTAATGTCAGGGGTAACAGGGCTGACGGGCCGTGCTGAAAAAAGGCGTGTTGATGTTGCACAATTGCCGTTGCCGTTTTTAATATCGTCCGGGCGCGTTGATCAAGTGCGTTGATCAGCCAGTTTGCCGATGCTTCACAATTATGGGCAAATATCAGGGCTTTGTCGCCTTTGCTGGCAATTTCGGCAGCATATTCGTGGTTGACCAAAACCCGTGGCAGCGCAGAGGAAACCAGTTCAACATGCCACACGCCCATGTCGCCTTGTTTAACCCGCACATCGGGGCGGCTTTCGCGCACCGGGAATTGTGAGAACTCTGACGCGGGGCGCGGGTTTAACCGCCGAATTTCGGCCAGAATGTCTGAGGTATCCTGCCCGCCCTCGCCGATGATTGCAGCAATCGCAGCGGTGTCATTTTTTGCCACAAGCGGCAGGTTATCCAGAACCATTTCCATGACCGGATCAAAGCGGTCAACCTCCAAAAGCTGCAACATCAGGCATTCCCTGAGGTTACGCGCGCCAATACCGGCGGGGTCACAGGCCTGCACAACCTGCAAGGCCTGTTCAATTTCATGGGCTGTCACCAACAACCTGTCAGCCAGTTCAAAAACCGGCGCTGTCAGATAACCGCTTTCGTCCAGCTCTCCGATCAGGTTCAGGGCAATTGTTTTGATGGGCTTGGGGATCGTCATCAGCGAGATTTGCTGGCCAAGATGGTCAAGCAGGCTCTGCTCGGCTGAAATAAGATCAACGGGGTCAAAACCGTCGTTCCGATTGCTGATACCACTGGGACCACTGATCCTTGGCAGGTCAGAGCTGCGGCTTTTTATTTCAAGCAACGGGTTATTGGCGATCTCATCTTCCAGAAATTTTTGCAGGTCAAGCTGGCCAAGTTGCAATATTTGAATTGCTTGCCGCAGTTGCGGTGTCATTGACAGGCGTTGGTTTTGCCCAAGACTAATATGTTGCTTTAATGCCATCACGCGCCTTTTGTGTCGCTGGAAATAGCGTCAAATCCTGAATTGCTCGCCCAAATAGACCCGACGAACGTTATCATCCTGCACGACTTCTGCGGGTGTTCCATTCATCAATACTACACCATCGTGCAAAATATAAGCCCGATCGACGATCTCTAATGTCTCTCTTACATTATGATCGGTTATCAAAACCCCAATGCCGCGATCTTTTAATTGCGCGACAAGTTCGCGAATTTCATTTACGGCAATCGGATCGACCCCCGCAAAGGGTTCATCAAGCAAGACATATTTGGGCTGGCTGGCCAAACATCGAGCAATTTCAACGCGCCGGCGTTCCCCGCCCGACAGCGACAGCGCTGAAGCGCGCCGTAAATGGGTAATTGAAAACTCGGCCAGCAATTCGTCCAGCATACGCTGGCGTTTGCTTTTGTCTTTGACGGATAATTCAAGAATAGCACGAATATTATCTTCGACCGACAGGCCGCGAAAAATAGAGGCTTCTTGCGGCAGATACCCAATGCCAAGTTTGGCGCGGCGATACATTGGCATATACGTGGCCTCAACCCCGTCAACGGTTACGCTGCCCGAATCGGGGTTTACCAGCCCCGCGACTGAATAAAAACAAGTGGTTTTGCCAGCGCCATTGGGGCCAAGCAGGGCGACAACTTCGCCTTGAAATAGTTCAATCGACACATCGCGCAGCACGGGTTTGCGTTTATATGCCTTGGAGATATTGCGAATGACAAGGCCGCCATCACCTTTGGTTAAGCTAAGATCAGGAGACGTCATTATTCAGTGCCCGGCGTGCGAAAAATTGTCTGCACGCGGCCCTCCATCACGGCGGTTCCTGCATTAAGGTCAATGCGCAACCGCTGGCCGGACAGGGCGTTTGGCCCTTGGGTCAAAATTACATTGCCTTCCATCAGGACATTGCCTTTTTCGATTTCATAAACCGCAGTATCTGATTCCGCGGCCTCACCGCCGCTGGTGAAAACCACGTTGCCGCTGGCGCGCAGGGCAACAATGGCCCCGACAACGGCGTTGTCGCCGG
Organism: uncultured Rhodobacterales bacterium; assembly: GCA_964609255.1. Classification (GTDB taxonomy): domain Bacteria; phylum Pseudomonadota; class Alphaproteobacteria; order Rhodobacterales; family Rhodobacteraceae; genus UBA3077. Next base: position 5,022 of record CAZSSS010000016.1, on the reverse strand, counting down.
TTGCATAGATAACCTCAACCTGATCAGCCGCCAGACGTAAATCGGCAATACCGATCACGACATTGCCGCTGAAAATTGCGGAATTTTCAGCCTGGTTAATTTCCAGCCCATCGGCTGCAACTTCGACAGTTTGGGCCTCACCTTTTGCTAGTCCGGCAAAGGGTATTTGCGCACCTTGCGCCAGCGCCAAATTCGCAAATACCGAAAATGCAAATCCTGCAATCAATAAACCAGTTCTCATAAAAAGTGACCCTATTCCGATATTTCTGCAGTATTCAGCATTACCTTAACGGCTTTTTCAAAACTTAGCACCCGATTTCCGCCGCTTCCTTTGGCAATGCTGGAGATATGGAAAATTTCCGCCGAAATGTGGCCCAAAGGCCCGGTTACATCGATCATTTCACCCGAAATCTCACCGTTTCGCAGGTTTGCAGTCAGCGTTTGCAGCGTGCCTTCATAACCGTCGCTGGTAATAATATGTGCGCCATCGGGAAAAACCAAAGTATTCTTTTGTGTATCAAGCAACGCGGTTTGCGCGCTTATCTGCGCGGCTTCACCCGAAGCAAAGTTGAAATTACTGATCAGGTTTGTTGCCGTTAATAAACGTAAAAACCGGGATTCCGGTTCGATTATGTCAGCCGACAGACTGAACACATCCCCCTTTGTTGTGCGGCCATTTATCAGCGGATTATCAAGGAAATTACCACTTTCAAGCGCTGAAAATTCCGCAGGTGAGAACGTAAAGCCCGGATCAAAACCATCATCAGCGGTAATCAGAAACACAGTCCCCAGCACCGCCAACGCAACCAGCGGCATGCCAATTTTTAACAAATTGATTAAGCGCGTGTAATGATGGTGTTTCATTGCCATATTAATGCGAGAAAATATCCACATCCGGCCATCCGGCCAGATCAAGCGCGGCGCGGTGTGGCAGAAAATCAAAACAGGCCTGCGCCATTTCACCGCGATTTTCGCGGGCCAGCATGACATCCAGCGCTGATTTCAATTTGTGCAGATAAAGCACATCGGACGCCGCATAAGAAAGCTGGGCTTTGGTCAGGGTTTCCGCGCCCCAATCGCTGCTTTGTTGTTGTTTGGAAATGTCGATTTGCAAAATTTCCTGAAGCAGGTTTTTCAACCCGTGCCGATCCGTATAGGTGCGCACCAGTTTTGAAGCAATTTTGGTGCAATAAACCGGCGCAGTTACCGCGCCAAAACGGTGCAGCAAAACCGCAATATCAAAGCGGCCAAAATGGAACAGTTTCAGTACGTCAGGGTTGGTTAACATGGTGACCAGATTAGGCGCCTCGGTTTGATCAAGCGAGATTTGCACCATATGCGCATCGCCATCCCCCCCTGACATTTGCACAAGACAAAGCCGGTCGCGATGCGGGTGCAAGCCCATCGTTTCACAATCAATCGCAACAATATTGCCAAGGTCCAACCCATCAGGCAGATCATTTTTATGCAGAAAATTCGCCATAACACCCCCAAAAACATCAATTTGTTTTATAACGCTGCGCCCGCCAATAAAACCTTAAAATTTAGGTTTGAGCGGATTTCCACGATAAGGCCAGCGGCACAAACAGGCTCAGGAAAAATAACCGCGCCACATGGTGAAATGTCACAAATGCCGGGTCAGCGCCCACTACGGCCGCCATTGCTGCCATGGTCTCAAACCCGCCGGGGGCCATGGCGATAATCAGGTTGATAACTGGCAGGCCTGTGATTTGCGCTACGAGAAAGGACGCCAAAATTGCAAGAACCAATCCCAGCAAAGTGACGGCAGCACCGGCATAAGCCGCTTTTCGCAGCATATTCAGGGTAACACCGCTGAACCGTGTGCCAATGAAAGCGCCCATCATTGCAAAGGTGACATTCGAAAGCCATTCCGGCAGGTTTCCCGGGGTTAAGCCAGCGCCGTGGCCAATCGAAGACACAATCATTCCACCAAGCAAATATGCCGCTGGAACTTTGATTTTTAGCATTAAGAACCCAAGGATAGCGGCAAGAATGGCCAAAATAGCAATATTCACTACAGAAATCACGGGGCTATTGAAATTGGTTGCCGCCATATTTGCGTCGGTCA
>CAZSSS010000016.1:0-2923 GCA_964609255.1 uncultured Rhodobacterales bacterium | reverse complement strand
GGCCGCAATTGCCACCGGAACCAGCAATGTCAGGATCAAGATCCGCATCGATTGAATCACGGAAATTAAGGCGGTATCAGCGCCAATATCAGCGCCAAAACTCAGCACAAAGCTAAGATGTCCGGGGCTGGAGGCCAGCAACGCGGAGCGTCGATCCATACCAAAATAGCGCCGGACAATCAGGCCCCCCAACAGCATCGTCAAGCCAACGCTGATACACATGGCAATCAGGCTGACGGGCCACGTGCCCGCCGCTGCCAATGTTTCGGGTGTAACGCTGGTGCCAAGAGTCAGGCCAATGGTTAGAAAAACAATATCGCGGATATTATCAGGAATTCGGGTTTTTAGCCCTAAAAGCCCCGCAACTGACACAAAACTGGCAGGGCCGGTCAAAAACGGCGCCGGAATGCCAAGATATGTGGCTATAAGGGCGCCAAGGCCACCAACAGCAATAGTTTGAAGGAAAATCAGCATCAGGTTTTTCGCAATAAATTTGACAATCCGCATGAATGTTTTCAAAAATAAGCAAAGCGGAGGAATTTTAAGCATGCACTATATTCTGGCCATTGATCAAGGCACCACATCCAGCCGCGCCGTTCTTTTTGATGATAAAATGCAAGTGGCGGGGATTGCGCAGCAGGAATTCAGCCAGATTTTTCCGCAATCAGGCTGGGTGGAGCATAACCCCGCCGAAATCTGGGCTTCGGTGCTGAAAACCTGCCGCGATGTGATTAAACAGGTTGGTGTTTCGGCCAAAAACATCGTGGCGATGGGCATTACCAACCAACGTGAAACCACGATTGTCTGGGATAAAACCACGGGCGAACCCATTCATAACGCTATTGTCTGGCAAGACCGGCGCACCGCTGATTTGTGCCAAACCCTGCGCGCCTCGGGGCATGAGGACATGGTGACGCAGAAAACCGGCCTGTTGCTTGACCCGTATTTTTCGGGCACCAAGCTGAACTGGTTGTTGAATAACGCTGAAATTTCCAACCGTGATAATTTGCTTTTTGGCACAATCGACAGCTTTTTGATCTGGAAACTGACAGGCAAGCATGTGACGGATGCGACCAATGCGGCGCGCACCATGCTTTATGATATTCGCAAAGGCTATTGGAGCAGCGAGATTTGCGGGTTGTTGGATATTCCGATGGAAATGCTGCCTGAGGTGAAGGATTGCGCGGCTGATTTCGGGGCTATCCCTGCATCAGTTTTTGGTGCTGAGATCCCGATTCTGGGGGTGGCCGGTGACCAACAAGCCGCCACCATTGGGCAGGCGTGTTTTACCCCCGGCATGATGAAATCCACCTATGGCACGGGCTGTTTTGCCCTGCTTAATACTGGCGAAACGCTGGTAAAATCAAAGAACCGGATGCTGGGGACAATTGCGTATCAGCTTGACGGGGTGACAACTTTTGCATTGGAAGGCTCAATTTTTATTGCGGGCGCGGTGGTGCAATGGCTGCGCGACGGGCTGGGGATCATTGAAAACGCACAGGAAACACAGGCACTGGCTGAGGCGGCGGACCCCGCGCAATCTGTCATTATTGTGCCAGCCTTTACCGGCCTTGGCGCGCCCTATTGGCATGCGGAATGTCGCGGTGCGATTTATGGATTAACCCGTAATTCCGGCCCAGCGGAATTTACGCGGGCGGCGTTGGAAAGCGTCGGGTTTCAAACGCGCGATCTGCTGGACGCGATGAGGGATGATTGGGGTGGCGCAGGCAAAAACGTGCTGCGGGTGGATGGCGGCATGGCTGCAAATAACTGGATGATGCAGTTTTTGTCAGACATCATTGACGCAAAGGTTGACCGGCCAGCGGTTTTGGAAACCACAGCGCTGGGCGCGGCATGGCTGGCAGGAATGCGCGCCGGAATTTACCCTGACCAAGCAGGGTTTGCCAAAACATGGGCTTTGCAACGACAATTCAACCCCGAAATGTCACAAGACGCCCGTGAAATGCGTTATTCCGGCTGGAAACGCGCGATTAACGCAACTTTGACTGTCTAAATACGCAACCGCCACTTGAAATCTGATAGGAAAACAACGATATTCCAGTGGAATACGCATCAAACGATGCGCGTTGGAATTAACTTATGGAGGGTCACCATGGCCGATAACCAAACAGTTCGCCGCGCCGGGTCAGTTACCCGCTCGGCTGAGATTGACGCCGGGCTTCGCGCCCATATGAACAAAGTTTACGGGCTAATGTCTGTTGCCATGATTGTAACGGGGATTGTTGCCTATTTTGTTGGCAGTGACCTTAGTGCGGCCATGAACAGCCAGGAAACACGCTTTTTGTCTTACGGCGTGATCAATGCAATGTTCTCAGCACCGCTTGTTTATGTCATTATGTTTGCCCCGTTGGCGATGGTGTTTTTGTTCGGCGCAGCCGTTAACAAAATGTCCCAGTCCGGCGCGCAAATGTTTTTCTATGCGTTTGCCGCATTGATAGGCCTGTCTATCAGCTCGATCTTTGCAATCTATACCGGCTATTCGATTGCCACGACATTCTTTGTGACCTCAATCGCTTTCGCCAGCCTGAGCCTTTATGGGTATACAACCAAAAAAGACATCTCAGCTTGGGGCAGCTTTTTGTTCATGGGTGTGATTGGCCTGATTATCGCATCAATCGTGAACCTGTTCTTGCATAGCCCGGCAATTGAATTTGCTGTATCGGCTTTGGGTGTGGTGATTTTTGCAGGGCTTACAGCCTATGACACGCAAAAAATCAAAACCCAATATTTGCAAGTGCGTGGCCACCCTGACGGTGAGGCGATTGCCGGTAAGATGGCCATTCAAGGTGCGCTGCATCTTTATCTGGACTTCATCAACCTGTTCATGTTCCTGCTGCGGTTTATGGGTAACCGGGGCTAAGCTTTCTTACAGCACGAATCAAAAAGGCCTGAGGTTTCCCTC
>CAZSSS010000015.1:0-14164 GCA_964609255.1 uncultured Rhodobacterales bacterium | reverse complement strand
GGTTTTAACGCGGCCATCCATCATTTCGGGAAAATCGGTAATTTCTGACACGTCTTTAACAGGCATGCCCGCGTCGCGGATGGCTTTGGCGGTGCCCCCCGTAGAGAGCAGCTCCACGCCTTTGGCATCCAGCACTTTGGCAAGATCAATCAGGCCGGTTTTATCTGAAACCGACAATAAAGCGCGGCGGATGGGGAGAGTGTTGGTCATAATATTCCTAATCGGGTTGGTCGGCTGTGTTTTCAGCAACTAGGTCACGGGTATTGCGGCCACCGTCTGCGGCACGCAAGAAATTCCATGTAATCCGGCCTTTGTAATCAACTGCGCGGGCCGATACCACGATCTGTTTTGTCGCGCGTGGTTGCAGGTGTTTATGGTCCAGAAATACCGATTCCTGTAAATCAAGCAAACCGCCGCTTTGACGGAAAATCCAGATTTCCTGACTGGGCAAAGTCAGGGAAACCGCGTGGCCGTCCATATCAAGCGAGGCGTCAATGTCGGGGTGAATATGGAAATGAACCATATATGACAACCCGGCCGAGGGCGCATCAATAACAGATTTTACAAACTGCGCTTGTTGCTTTTTGTCAGCGGCGCGCAGCTTATCCTCGCCCGATAATTCCCGCCCGTCAACGCTGATGAAAAGGCGGCGTTCATGCACAAGACCGTATTTTTTAGCATAGCCATTATGGGTGGCAACCATCCAGACACCGGTTAGATCACTGGCGCGATTACTGGTGACAAGATCAGGACCATCAAACAGACGGCTGTCAATCTGGTCACTGGTAGTGGTTAGACAAGCTGAGGAAACGCCCTCTATTTGCAGCGTATTATGCGCGGCGGTTTGGCGACAAGCCCGAGGCCAGTCAGCGCCAAACCGTTCACCAGTGCCGCAATTGACAATCATCGGACGGCGGCCCGAGGACAATTCAAACCCCAAAGTGCTGGCATGGGCAAATTGCCCGTTTGGTTGTGGGGCCGCACAATCAACCACCAGCGCAAGGCGCCCGGCTGCCATACGCTCATACCCCATCATCAGTTTTTCGGTGCCGCGATCCTTGATTTGCGCATCAGCCAGCGCCTGATCAAGCTGTCCGGAAAACCCGCGCCCGCCGCCGTGGAACCGAACCAATGTGCCGTCCCCCAGACGTAAGCCGCGCAAGGTTGGCGCGGCGCGTTGCATGGCCTGCATCAATCGTTTATCCGGTGGGTGGCCGTGTTTCTCAAGCGTTTTAAGAACCCATGTCAACAACGTGAAAATCCCCATCAATTCTTCAGGGTTTCGGCTGGGGATTCCGCCGTCTTTGTTGATGTATTTCTGACATTGCTGACCAAGAGATTTAACCGCAGGCTGTAAGACATGGTGGCAACCTTCAAGGGACAGACCCGCATAGATTAACCCGGTCAGCGCCTCAAACCGGTGCAATCCAGCCCGGGCCGAACGCCAGCGACGCATAAGGTAATTGGTCTGCTTCCCCATAGATTTCAGCAATTTGCGGCGATTTTTTTCGTCCAGCCCGTTTGAGATGAAACCCGCATTACTGCACAGATGAATTAAACGGCGGCCTGTCAATCCCGGTTGCCAGCCAGCGGCATTGCCCTTGCCATAAATCTTGATCCATTCAAATACCCAAAGCTGCGCAAGTTTACGGGTTTTGCCGTCACCAACCGCCACCAGATCATCAAGCCAGGCAAAACTGTGCTGTTCACGTCGAAAGGCGGGGCTGGGCGGCGCAACTGCCCACAGCGACAGCGCGCCCGCCTCAACCAGCTCACCTGTTAATAAATAATTCCCCGCCAGCAATTGCTGACCTTTGGCATAAGACCCGATTGAACGAGGCTCGGGCTGCGCGGCAAAGGTTTTTGGCACCGGATGCCGGCCCGTAAACCGCGCATAACGCCAGTTCATCAAGGCACGACTATTTTGCCGGATGCGGGAAAGCTGGTTTTGAACAATCTTGGAGATATCAGGCATCCATTTTCATGGTTGATGCGGGCAGCAATAGATAGGGCAAGGATAAAGCCGATTAACGATGATGTCACGCGCGTTTCTTGAGAACCGCTGCGTAAAATCCATCCATCCCGCCGCGATCTGCCCAAAAATCCGGGCGCAGGCGCATGCCGCCATTGGCGTCAAACCATTCGGGTTGTAGACCGTGGTTTTTGGCATCTACTGAAACCTGTTCAAAATCCGGCTGTGCTGTCAGGAATTCGGCCACTTGGCCCTCGCCCTCAACCGGCAGCAGCGAACAGGTGCAATAAACCATCACCCCTTGCGGTTTCAGCCAACCCGCGGCGCGCGACAGCATGGCCTTTTGCAGGTCAAGCACCGGTTGAAGGCCAAGTTCAGCCTTGGCATAGGGCAAATCAGGGTGACGCCTGATTGTGCCTGTGGCTGAACAAGGGGCATCCAGCAAAATGGCATCAAACGGCTGATCCGGCGTGTATTTCAACACATCCGCAACCACCAGTTCGGCGGATAATTTGGTGCGTGTCAGGTTTTCGCGCACCCGCTCCATGCGATATTTTGACAGATCAACTGCCGTTACATCCGCACCCGCTGCCGCCAATTGCATGGTTTTGCCGCCCGGTGCCGCGCAAATATCCAGCACGCGTTTGCCCGCCACATCACCCAGCAATTGCGCCGGAATAGCGGCCGAGACATCCTGCACCCACCACGCGCCCTCAGCAAAACCGGGCATGGTTGAAATCTGGCCCCATTTGAACAGGCGTAGCGATCCGGTGGACAGCACGCTGGCCTCCAGCGCCTCAGCCAAATCATCGGTGTCAGCTGCGCTTTGCAGTGTGATATCAATCGGCGCGCCATTTTCATGGGCCTGTTCAATGGCGGCCAAAGCCTGCGCGCCGTAAGCTTTGCGAATGGGTTTCGACAGGTATGGCGGCAGGGGCGTTGGTTCCAGATCGGCCCAAATCTCAGCGCCATTTTCAGAAATCCGTCGCGCAATCGCGTTGGCCATGCCCGCCATGCGCGTGGTTTGACGGTTGTTTTTCACCAGCCGCACCACCGCGTCCACCGCCGCATGGGGCGGGATTTTATCCACGATCAGCTCACAGGTCGCCAAGCGCAAAGCATTGCGCACGGTGATGGGCGGTTCTTTTTGCAAAAACTGATCAATAACAATATCAATGCGCCCCAGATTGCGCAAAGTATCCGTGGCCAATGATTGCGCCCGCGCCTTGCCTTGCGGCGGCAGCTTTGCAAGCGGCCCGTCTTTGGCATTAACCATATCGGTCAGCAAACGATGCTCCGTCAGGACCCCGTTTAACAAATGGGCAGCAGCAGCGCGAGGCGCGTATCCGGGGGCACTCATTGCGGTTTCCAATCGGTTTTGGCTATAAAGGCGTCAACTAACGGATATAACCACCCCTGCAAAGGGGATTCTTAAGGTGCCCCCATGAGCAACAAACCCGACACCCAAAAAGCCAATGCCGAACGAGCGCTGAAGGAGGCCGCCGAACGACGCCTGAAAGCCAAGCCAAACGACATGCCAACAGAACTGGGCGGCAGGGATGGCCCCGAACCCGTGCGGTTTGGCGATTGGGAGAAAAAGGGGATTGCGTCAGATTTTTAGGGGAAATCTACGCATAGGTTTTTCCCATTTATTATTAGCTGCCTAAACCAACCACCTTTTCTTTGTTTCATAAATACCTAAAAAAGCCAGCGCAGCGACACCCGATGCGCAGCACGAGGGCGTAGCCCAAGCGAAGCGCGGGAGAGCTCCTTAACAATCGCACACAACTTAACAATCACCCACAAATCCCCTTGCATTCCCCCTCCCCCCGCTTTATATCCACCAGCATACCGGCAGTTGGCTTCCACCCCCAACCTCCACCGAATGTTTGTAACGGGCCGTGTGCCCGTTTTTTTATGCCCGAATAGAAATGAAATAAGATACCATGTCTGACCTGATCGCCACTTCGGCCATTGATCGCCGGCTTGCTAATATTGTCACCCCGACCATTGAGGGTATGGGGTATGAATTGGTGCGCCTGCGTCTGATGACCGGCAAGCGCACGACCTTACAAATCATGGCTGAACGCCCGACAGGCGGGATTGAGGTGGATGATTGCGCCAAAATCTCCACCGCCATTTCAGCAGTGCTGGATGTCGAAGACCCGATCGGCGATGAATACGCGCTGGAGGTGTCGTCGCCCGGCATTGACCGCCCTTTGACACGCCTCAAAGATTTTGAGACATTCAACGGCTATCAAGCCAAATTGCTGACCTCTGAATTGATTGACGGTCGCAAGCGGTTTTCCGGCGAATTGCGCGGGGTTGAGGGCAATGAGGTGTTGATCGAAATTCCTGAGGGAACGATTGGGCTGGCTTTTGACTGGCTGGTTGAGGCCAAGCTGCTTCTGACTGATGAATTGATAAAAGAAATGCTAAAAGCGCGCAAAGATGCGGGCACCTTAAAAACACAAGATTTTGACGAGATTGAAACCTCGAACACCGAAGAGGAATAAAAAAATGGCTATTACCAGTGCAAACCGTCTGGAACTGTTGCAAATCGCTGATGCGGTTGCGCGTGAAAAGATGATCGACCCCGGCCTTGTGATCGAGGCCATGGAAGAAAGTCTCGGCAAGGCTGCGAAATCGCGGTATGGCGCTGAATATGACATTCGCGCTGCCATTGATCGCAAAACCGGTGAGCTGTCCATGACCCGCTGCCGCACGGTTGTTTTTGACGATGAGCTGGAAAACACCTTTACCGAGCTGACACTGGACGAAGCCCGCGAAATTGATGAAAACGCCGAGGTTGGCACGGTGCTGACAGATGATCTGCCGCCAATGGATTTTGGCCGGATCGCCGCGCAATCAGCCAAACAGGTGATCATGCAAAAAGTGCGCGAAGCCGAACGCGCGCGCCAATACGACGAATTCAAAGACCGCGTCGGCGAGATCATCAATGGTGTTGTCAAACGGGTTGAATATGGCAATGTGATTGTTGATGTGGGTCGTGGCGAGGCAATCCTTCGCCGTGATCAATTGATCAACCGTGAGCCTTTCCGCACCAATGACCGCGTGCGCGCCTATATCCGCGATGTGCGCGAAGAAGTGCGCGGCCCGCAAATATTCCTGTCGCGCACCGCGCCGGAATTCTTGGCCGAACTGTTCAAAATGGAAGTGCCTGAAATTTACGACGGCATAATCGAGATCAAAGCCGTGGCCCGTGACCCGGGGTCGCGCGCCAAAATCGGTGTGATTTCGCATGACAGCTCCATCGACCCTGTGGGCGCTTGCGTAGGCATGCGCGGCAGCCGTGTTCAGGCGGTTGTCAATGAACTGCAAGGCGAGAAAATCGACATCATCCCGTGGAATGACGACGCGCCAACCTTCCTTGTGAATGCGTTGCAACCTGCCGAGGTTTCCAAGGTTATTTTGGACGAAGAAGCCGAACGTATTGAGGTTGTTGTCCCCGATGAACAATTATCATTGGCAATTGGCCGCCGTGGTCAAAATGTCCGTCTGGCCAGCCAGTTAACAGGTTTTGACATTGATATCATGACCGAAGCTGACGAATCCGAGCGCCGCCAAGCCGAATTTACCGCCAATACCAAAGCATTCATGGATTCGATGAATGTTGACGAACTGGTGGCACAATTACTGGTATCGGAAGGTTTCACCAATCTTGAGGAAGTTGCCTTTGTCGAGATCGACGAATTGGCCGCGATTGACGGGTTTGACCCGGAAACAGCCGAAGAAATCCAGGCGCGCGCCCGCGAATCGCTGGAGGAGTTGAACGCAAATTCAATTGAGAAAGCCCGCGAACTGGGGGTTGAACAATCCCTATTTGACTATGAGGGGCTTAGCCCGCAAATGTTTGTAGCACTGGCTGAGGACGGCATCAAAACCCTTGAGGATTTTGCAACATGTGCTGATTGGGAACTGGCCGGCGGATACACAACCGTTGACAGCAAACGGGTTAAGGATGACGGGCTGCTTGAAAAATTTGACGTCGGTCTGGAAGAAGCGCAAACTTTGGTGATGAACGCACGCGTGATGCTGGGCTGGGTTACCGCCGAAGAAGTCGCAGCGCAAAACGCCGAACCCGAAGAAAAACCAGCGGAGGACGAGGCCTGATGTCGGGCTTCGGAGTATGTTCTTATGACGCGCGGTGGGTTTAAAAATAAAACAGGAGCTCCGGAGCGCCGCTGCATAGCCAGCGGCATTTCCGGCCCGACGGCTGGCATGGTGCGATTTGTTGTCGGGCCAGAAGCCACGGTTATACCGGATATTGCCGGAAAACTGCCGGGGCGCGGCATGTGGGTGACCGCAAACCGGGCAGACATTGACAAAGTGGTCAAAAAAGGGCTTTTTTCACGGGCCGCCAAGACAAAGGTTTCTGTAACCGATGACTTGGTAAATCAGGTTGAAAACCTGTTGCGCAAACGGCTGACCAATAATGTTGCCATGGCGCGCAAGGCAGGAATCGCGATATGCGGGCTTGAAAAGGTCAAAATCGCACTGGAAACGGGCAAAGCAAAGCTGCTTTTGCAGGCATCAAACGGTTCCGAAAGGGCAAAACGCGAATTAAGACCACCAAAAGGCGAAGAAACACGGATTCAGTGCTTAAATAGCGACGAATTGGGTTTGGCTTTTGGTCGCGATAGTGTGATACATGCCGCGATAATGCCCGGCGGGATCAGTAAACGAATCCTTTTGGAAGCAAACCGGCTGAAAGGTTTGCAAAAGGAAAGATGATTTTGCCCGATTTTGGGCTTTGGGAATATGCCGGACAAGGGTTCGGTTTCGAAAGGTTAAGAATGAGCGATACGACAAATAATGATGGTAAAAAGCCACTGGGACTCAAGAGCGGCACCGTTCGACAGAGCTTTTCTCATGGGCGGACTAAATCTGTTGTTGTTGAAACAAAACGCCGTCGTGTGATTGTGCCTAAACCGGGGTCTGCTGCCAATGCGGCGATCAAATCCGGTGCCGGACACCTGTCCGACGCGGAACTGGACCGCCGTAAAAAGGCGCTCGAAGCCGCGCGCGCGATGGAAACCGAACGCGCCGCCAAGGAAAAAGCAGACTCAGAAGCGCGGGAAAAATCCCGCTCCGAACGCCGCGCTGAAAAAGACGCCGCTGAACGCGAAGCCGCGGAAACCGAAATTCGCAAACAACGCGAAACCGAAGAAGCCGCCATTAAAGCCGCCGCCGTAGCAAAAACAGCCGAGGCCGACAAGCCAACACGCAAAGCCGTAAGTGGCGCTGCGGCACCAAAACAGCGCGGATCCGGCAAAAAAGAAGAAGATGTAGCAGCCGCGCAAGTCGCAGGTGCCCGCGCAGAAGCAGGCCGAAACACCAGTTTCAAAAAACCCGATGCCAAACCGGCGTCAACACAAGACCGCAAGCAAAATCGCGGCAAAAACAATGATGATCGTCGCCGTTCGGGCAAATTGACCATCAACCAAGCGCTTGGCGGCGGTGGGCGTCAGCGGTCTATGGCGGCGATGAAACGCCGCCAAGAACGCGAAAAACGCAAAATGATGGGCGGCCCAGTTGAGCGCGAAAAGGTTTTCCGCGAAGTGCAGGTGCCTGATACTATTACGGTTCAGGAATTGGCCATCCGCATGACCGAACGGGTTGCAGCGGTGGTAAAAGCCCTGATGACCAACGGCATTATGGCCACACAAAACGAAACAATTGACCACGAAACCGCGGAATTGATTGTTGAGGAATTCGGCCACAAAGTGGTGCGGGTTTCTGACGCCGCGGTTGAGGATATTATCGTTGAAGCGCCTGAAAACGACGCTGAAAAACAACAACCGCGCCCCCCTGTGATTACCATCATGGGCCATGTTGACCACGGCAAAACATCGCTGCTGGATGCAATCCGCAAGACCAATGTTGTATCGGGCGAGGCGGGCGGCATTACCCAGCATATCGGCGCTTATCAGATTGAGTCCGATGACGGTTCCTCGCTGACATTCCTTGATACTCCGGGCCACGCGGCGTTTACGTCAATGCGGGCGCGCGGTGCGAATGTGACCGACATTGTTATTCTGGTTGTGGCCGCTGATGACAGCGTTATGCCCCAAACCATTGAGGCCATTCACCACGCCAAAGCCGCGGGTGTGCCCATGATTGTCGCGATCAACAAAATTGACCGTGAGGGCGCTGACCCGATGCGCGTGCGCACCGAATTGCTGCAACACGAGGTAATCGTAGAAGCCATGTCAGGCGAGGTGCTGGACGTAGAGGTTTCAGCCATTACCGGCGCTGGCCTTGATAAACTGGTTGAAAACATCACACTGCAGGCTGAACTGCTGGAACTAAAAGCCAACCCTGATCGCCCCGCTGAGGGCGCGGTGATCGAGGCCAAGCTGGACGTAGGCCGTGGCCCTGTGGCCACTGTTCTGGTGCAAAAAGGCACCTTGCGGCGCGGCGATATCTTTGTGGTTGGCGAACAATGGGGCAAAGTGCGCGCGCTTATTGACGACCAGGGCAACCGCATAGAGGAAGCTGGCCCATCAACACCTGTTGAGGTGCTTGGCCTGAATGGCTCTCCTGAGGCGGGCGATGTTTTGAACGTGGTGCCAGATGAGGCACGGGCGCGTGAAATTGCGGATTACCGCGCACAAGTCGCCAAAGACCAAAAAGCAGCGGCGGGTGCTGGCACTTCGCTGGATCAGCTTTTGGCCAATGCCAAAGCGAATGAAAGCGTTTCCGAACTGCCGATCCTGCTGAAAGCAGACGTGCAGGGTTCAGCCGAAGCCATCGTGCAGGCCTGTGAAAAGGTCGGCAATGATGAGGTCCGCGTGCGGGTTCTGCATTCGGGTGTTGGTGCAATCACGGAATCGGATATCACCTTGGCCGAGGCCTCGGGCGCGCCGGTTATTGGCTTTAACGTGCGGGCAAATGCGCCTGCGCGGAACGCCGCCAACCAAAAAGGCGTTGAAATCCGGTATTACTCGATCATTTATGATCTGGTGGATGATATCAAAGCCGCTGCATCCGGGCTGCTCTCGCCTGAAATCAAGGAAACATTCCTTGGCAACGCAGAGATCAAAGAAGTGTTTAAAATCACCGGCACTGGCAAAATCGCGGGTTGTTTCGTGACCGAGGGCGTGGCCAAACGCCATGCTGGCGTGCGGTTGCTGCGCGACAGTGTGGTGATCCATGAGGGCAAGCTGAAAACGCTTAAACGCTTCAAGGATGAGGTCAAAGAGGTGCAATCCGGTCAGGATTGCGGCATGGCCTTTGAGAATTACGAAGATATCCGTGAGGGTGACGTAATTGAGATCTTCACTACCGAAGCGATCGAACGTTCGTTATAATATGTCAAGGCGGCGCTTAACCACGTCGCCTTTTTCATAACGATTTCTTCAAGAATCACCTGTAAAACGGAAACCGGAGTGGAAAAGGGAATACGGGAATGGGGATTGTGCATCATTTGCACATGGTCGAAACGGGCCACGTGGACTTTGCCGTTGTTGCGGCTTTGCAGAAAACTGTTGGGGTTAATCGGTATCATGAAATCGCTGACGAGGTGATTTTTTCGCTAACCGAGGAAATCTCTCGATTCAGCAAATTTGTTGGGTTGAATGATGCAAAAGCGATTATTCGCGTTGGCACCGATATCAAATTGATCGCAAGCAAAATTGGCATGGTCGGGGTTGTCGATGTGGTGCAGGCAGCGCTTGCCGCGTCAGCGCGCGCAGATGTCACGGCGCTTGCCGCCTTGAACGCGCGACTGGTCCGCATTGCCGAAGGATCGCTGTTTTTGCTGGTGCAGGTTGATATTCAGGCCCCCTAGGGCTTGTGAATTGGGCAGGTTCCGTTAGGCTTTCTTTTTAAAAAGGAAGTATTATGACCCCCAGTTTTGCACCTCGCAGCGATGAAACCATTTCGATTTATGTGGTTGATCTTGATGATCTTGACCACACCCTTGACCAGCTTGACCCGGCGGGTCGGGCGTGGGTCCGGACATCAGGCTTTACGGCTAAGCTGGCGGAAATCTGCGTTATTCCCAACCCGGATGGTTCTATCAAAACGGTTTTGGCAGGTTGGGGTGATGAAAAATCCCGCGCGCGGGGGCGGTTTCATATGGCCAGCATTGCGGCAAAATTACCCGAAGGCGATTATCGCATTGAATCCGGGCTAAACCAGCAGGAACGCAATGAGGCGGCATTGGCTTGGCTGCTTGGCAGCTATCGGTTTGATCGCTATGCATCCAAACCCGCGATAAAAGCGCGGCTGGTGGAATTATACGGCGTTAAAAACCAACGGGTTTTAACCGAGGCCGAAGCGACGTTTTTAACCCGAGATCTGATCAACACCCCCACCAACGATATGGGACCGGCACAGCTTGAAACCGCGTTTTTTGACCTTGCGAAAAAGTTCAAAGCACGGGTCAGCAGCATTGTCGGGGATGATTTGCTGAAAGAGAACCTGCCGATGATCCATGCGGTCGGGCGCGCCTCTGATCAGGCACCGCGCTTGCTGGACATGATTTGGGGGGATGAGAGCCACCCGAAAATCACCCTTGTTGGTAAGGGCGTTTGTTTTGATACGGGCGGGTTGAATATCAAACCCGGGGCCTCAATGGGGCTGATGAAAAAAGACATGGGCGGGTCAGCCAATGTGATGGGGCTGGCGTATATGATCATGGCGCTGGGGCTAAAGCTGCGCCTGCGGGTGCTGGTTCCGGCGGTGGAAAATTCGATCTCAGCGGGGGCGTTTCGCCCGCAAGATGTGCTGACCAGCCGCAAGGGTTTAACCGTCGAGATCAACAATACCGACGCTGAAGGGCGGCTTGTTTTGGCGGATGCGCTGGCTTTGGCGGATGAGGAATCACCTGCATTGCTGGTTTGCATGGCGACATTGACAGGCGCGGCGCGCGTGGCGCTGGGGCCGGATATGCCTGCATTTTTTACGGATGACAGCGGGCTGGCGCATAAAATCGCAGCGGCCTCCAAAGGGGCGGCGGACCCATTGTGGCGGCTACCGTTTTGGGACGCTTACGAAAACCAGATTGAACCGGATGTGGCTGATCTGGACAATGCGCCCGCGGGCGGCATGGCGGGGGCCATAACGGCGGCATTATTTTTGCGGCGGTTTGTGGAAAACGCGGAAAACTTTGTGCATCTGGACCTGTATGGCTGGACCCCTGTGGCCAAACCTGCACGCCCGAAAGGCGGCGAGGCGCAATCCATTCGGGCCATGCTTCGGGTGATTGAAGATATGGTTGAATGAGAACCACCCGCCCCGTTGTTGATTTACGTCAAAATGGGAAAATTGCCTCTCAGTTATTGTTTGGTGAGCGGTTTTTGATCGAAAAATCGCACCCCGAGCGCAGCTTTGGTATGGCAAAATGCGGTTATGCTGGCTGGGTTGAAAACGCAGCACTTGCCAAAGCGCGGCCCGCAACCCATCAGGTTTCTGCGCTGGCGACATTTATTTATTCACTGCCCGATCTTAAATCCGAACCAGTGATGCGGCTTTCTTTTAGTTCAAAAATCACAGTGGTATCAACCAACGCAGGTTTTGCAAAAACCCCCGAGGGATATGTTTTTGCCGCACATTTATCCAACCAAAAGGCGCATGATTTTGTGGCGGAGGCCGGGAAATTTCTGAATGTGCCGTATTTATGGGGAGGGCGCTCCTCCTTTGGGGTTGATTGCTCCGGTTTGGTTCAATTGGCGCTGGGTAGCGCGCGCATTAACGCCCCGCGCGACAGCGGTCCACAGGAATTAATGCCTGAATTTGTGCCGATTCCCCCCAATTCATCTTTGCGCCGAGGGGATTTGATTTTTTGGAAAGGCCATGTGGCCATCGCACAATCTGCACGCATGTTGCTGCATGCAAACGCGCATGACATGATAGTCTCAAAGGAAGAAATCAACCATGTAAAAGACCGAATTTTGGCCGCAAGTGGCGGGAAAATCACCTCAATCAGGCGCGTTTTGACGTGATGCTGCTGATATTAAGGGCTTTGAGAACCAATTCTTCTATATCCGAGGCCGCAAGCCCCGCTGTTGCATACATTGCATCCGGCGAGTCCTGATTCAAGAAAACATCCGGCAACGTCATTGAGCGAAATTTCAAGCCGTTATCAAAAACGCCCTCATCAGCCAAAAGCTGCGCAACCTGACTGCCAAAACCGCCAACAGCGCCTTCTTCGATGGTGATCAAGACCTCATGGTCGGCCACCAGTTTTAAAATCATATCGCGATCCAGCGGTTTGGCAAAACGAGCATCTGCGATGGTGGGGGTGATACCCCTTGCGGCCAGTGATTCAGCGGCCTTTTTGCATTCTGACAGGCGTGTTCCAAATGACAAAATGGCCACTTTGGCGCCTTTTTGAATGATCCGTCCCTTGCCGATTTCCAGAACCTCGCCGCGTTCGGGCAGATCAACGCCGGTGCCCTCACCGCGCGGAAACCGAAAGGCGCAGGGACCAGCATCATATGCGGCTGCGGTGGCAACCATATGCATCAATTCTGCCTCATCAGCGGCTGCCATCACCACAAAGTTCGGTAAGTTGGCCAAATATCCAATGTCAAAACTGCCCGCATGCGTGGGGCCATCCGCCCCCACCAAACCCGCGCGGTCAATCGCAAAACGCACCGGCAGGTTTTGAATGGCAACGTCATGCACAATTTGATCATAACCACGTTGCAAAAACGTGGAATATATTGCGCAAAACGGTTTCATCCCGCCCGCAGCAAGGCCGGCTGAGAACGTCACAGCGTGTTGTTCGGCCATGCCCACATCAAACATACGCGTTGGGAAACGCGCGGCGAATTTATCCATTCCGGTGCCGTCTGGCATGGCAGCGGTAATGCCAACCACGCGGCTATCGGCCTCGGCCTCTGTGATCAAGGCTTGGGCAAACACAGCGGTATAAGACGGCGCGTTGGAGCGGGATTTTTTTTGTTCGCCGGTCAAAACATCAAATTTGGCACGGGCATGGCCGCAATCGGCGGCATCTTCGGCCGGGGCGTAACCCTTGCCTTTTTTGGTGATCACATGGATCAACATCGGGCCGGTGGCGCGTTCATGCACGGTGCGCAGAATGTTTAACAATTGCTCCATGTCGTGGCCATCAATTGGCCCGACATAGGAAAAGCCCAGTTCCTCAAACAACGTGCCGCCCACGGTCATTGATTTGACCATTTCTTTGGCACGGCGCGCGCCTTCCTGCATGGGTGGGGGCAGCAATGAGGCAAAGCCTTTTGCGGCGGATTTCAGTTCCTGAAACGGGGCCTCAGCGTATAGCCGCGACAGATAAGACGACATCGCGCCAACCGGCGGAGAAATCGACATATCATTGTCGTTCAGGATGACAAACATGCGTTTTTTCAGATCACCCGCGTGGTTCATTGCCTCAAACGCCATACCAGCAGAGATGGACCCATCACCGATCACCGCGATTGTATCGCCAATGCCATGTTCAGGCGCACCGCCCAAATCCCGCGCAGCAGCAAAGCCAAGCGCCGCAGAAATTGACGTAGCTGCGTGGGCTGCGCCAAACGGGTCATAGGGGCTTTCGGCACGTTTGGTGAAACCGGACAGGCCCCCGCCAGTGCGTAACGTGCGAATACGGTCACGGCGACCGGTCAGGATTTTATGGGGATAGGACTGGTGGCTGACATCCCAGATTATCCGGTCATGGGGGGTGTTGAAAACCGCGTGCAGCGCCACCGTTAGTTCAACAACACCAAGGCCAGCGCCCAGATGCCCGCCGGTTTCCGATACCGCTGAAATGGTCTCGGCGCGCAATTCATGCGCGACTTGTTCCAATTCAGCATCGCTCAGCGGTTTGAGGTCAGCGGGGCTGTTGATACGGTCCAGCAAAGGGGTGTTTGGCTGCGCCATGTTCAATCCTTCAGGTCGCTCGGGTTATGGTATATTGCGCGGCTCGGCGCAAGTTTTCTGCACGGTCCCCAAAAGGGGCAAGGGCGTCTTGGGCTTGTATCACCAGTTCTGCGGCGCGGGATTTGGCGGCATCCATACCCAGCAGCGAAACGAATGTGGCTTTGCCAGCGGCCTGATCTTTGCGCAGACGCTTTCCGGCGGCGTTGGCATCGCCTTCAATATCCAGAATATCGTCTCGAATTTGAAAGGCGCGGCCCAATGCGCTGGCATAGTTGTGCAATGGCGCGGGGTCTTGCCCCGCCAACACAGGCCCGA
>CAZSSS010000014.1:0-14246 GCA_964609255.1 uncultured Rhodobacterales bacterium | reverse complement strand
TTCAGTTTGGAAGCATGGACCAAATTACTCATACACAAAAGATCGGACACTCTCTTGGCGGCAAACGCAAGGGCAAACGTGGGCGAGGTGCGGCGGGTAAGCCATACCAATCCCATATCCGGAATCACAATGTCAGCTTGTACTGCCTCAAGCACTCTTTCAATAAAGTGATTTCAACACTTCTTTCAGAAGTTTGAGCTTTTCCGGGCCCAACTTTTGCAAAAGCTCATCATTCTGTGCAGTGGCATATTTCCGTAATTTTTCAACTTGGTTTCGTCCTAAATTGGTCAGAGCAAGCTGAACTCGTCTATGGTCGATTTGCGCAATTTGCCGGTGCACCAAACCGTCCGCAACCATTCGGTCAACCAGTTTGGTAAGCGTCGGAGGGTTCATAAGGACAACATCTGCCAACTCCCCCATTGTGTAGTTTGCTTCGGAACTAAGCACCTCAAGAATTCGCCACGCTTCTACCTGAATACCAAGTTCCTTTAGTTTCGAATTCAGACTTTGGTGCACGTTTCTATGAGCCGCCGCCAAAGAATACGAAAGATAGTTTTCAATAGGGATAATTGTGTCGCTCATGGTGCCGCCTGTTAACCTGCTGTAGAGTGTTAAATAGTTCACTTGGAAATTAAAATCAATTGCAGTAGTATAACTTTCAGAGATTACGGGGCGATAGGATCGTGAACGTCGAACTGACAAAGTGGCCAGAAGGAACTTTTGGACCAACTGAATTACTGGATATATCTGCCGGGGAGTTTCTTTTGGGGAAGTCTGTGGCTTTTCGGGTTGCGCTGCTTATTCCTATGTGCGGCTCCGCAGGACTTTGGGCACCTTCCTGCATTGCAAGCGCTCAAGTTGCTGTGAATGAATTAAACCAAGCTTCGGGAATTGCTGGCCGTCAGGTTCAAATGATCATGATAGATTCAGCGCTCGAAGCGCAAACGCCCGTGGAAGAGCTGGTACATGATTTGATTGAGGCCGGTTCCATAGACGCTATCGTCGGGATGCACATCAGTGCGATCCGCCAACGATTGGTCAAAGTTGTCAAAAGCCGGGTACCCTACATTTATACCCCGCTCTATGAAGGCGGAGAATGCACGCCAGGCGTTTTTACAATAGGCGATACCCCACCACAACAATTGGGCCCGGCCATGTCGCACCTGCAAAAGCGATACATGTTAAAAAACTGGGCATTGATCGGCAATGATTACGTGTGGCCGCGCGCGTCAAACAGCTATGCTAAAACCAAGCTATCCGAAATGGGCGCAAATCTGGTTTATGAGCAGTATCTGCCCTTTGGCGGTGGCGATTTGAACCGCGAGATTGAAGCAATTTCTACTTCTGGTGCAGATGCGGTTTTGATGTCGCTCGTGGGTCAGGATGCCGTAGATTTCAACCGTTTGTTTGGGTCATACGAGCTGGATGAAAAAATGATCCGTCTCTCTTGTGCTATCGAGGAGAATGCGCTGTTGGCCAGCGGCGCTGAGAACTTGAAGAGGGTGTATTCGTCAGCATCCTACTTTGCCGCAGTTAACACGCCGGAAAATGCGGTGTTTCGTGAAAAGTACTACGGGTTTCACGGCGATAGGGCTCCGGTTCTGAACTCTCTGGGCCAATCCACATATGAGGGTATGCAGTTCCTTTCCAGCTTGGTTGGTGACACCAAGACAGACTGGCGGATGCGCAGGTTTTCTGACACCGATCCAATTCAGTACGCCAGCGTCCGATGTGCCAGTTACAGCTCTAATTCTTCCAACGGTGCTCCCGTTTATTTGGCGAGAGCAAATGGGGTTATCTTTGATGACATCAAATTAATCAGATAATATCAGCCTCTTAAAAGTTTTATTTGAAAAAGAAAATATAATACTTGAAAAGGAAACTAATACCCTTCTACCTTGATACACAACGTTAGATCGTGGGGGCAGGTGTATTCCGGCACCGCCTATCACGGCACTGGAGGGTATCTTGGTCTGGACAATCTCAATTCTGCTAGCCGCTGTGATCTTGGCAATTCTTGTCTGGTTCATGCACCGTTACTACGCCAAGGCAACCTCAGAAATAGCACTGGTGCGTACCGGATTGGGTGGGCGAAGGGTTGTTGTCGATGGGGGCTGTATTTCGCTTCCGATCCTGCACCAAATCCAGAAAATTTCGATGGGCACAATTGTGTCGCGCCTTGCCCAAGATGGTGCGCAACCCTTGCTTACCGGTGATCGTCTACCCGCTGACATCCAAATGGAATTTGAATATCGTGTCACACCCACCAACGAGGGCATTGCCACGGCTGCCCAATCTCTGGGTCAGCGCATAGCCCGTGATGGTGACGCCGTTGGTGAACTTCTCAATGGTAAGTTTGTAGATGCCCTGCAAAATGCTGCTGCTGCATGCAGTCTCGACGACATCCATAAAAACCGCGCAGGGTTTTCAAAACAAGTGTCAGATGATGTACGCCCGCATCTTGAAAGTCTTGGTCTGACCTTGGTTGTGGTATCATTGGTGCATGTCGACCAGGGTAAGTTTAGCGCGCAGGACGAGAACAATGCGTTCAATGCTGAAGGCATGCGCAGACTTGCCGCTGTCGTCGCGGAGAACCGCAAAGAACGCATCCGGATCGAAACCGAAGCAGATATTGCCATTCGCGAAAGCCAGTTGGCGCAAGCACAACGCCGCCTCGATATCGAGCGGGCAGAGCGGGAATCCGAGATAGAACAACGCGCACACTTAGCGCGTCTTGAAGCCGAGGCAGATGCCCTATCTAGAGAGAAAAAAGCCGTTGCGGCGCGTGTGGCCGAGGCTGCCGAGCTAGAGAAACTCCACGAGTTGAAAGCTCTGCAAATTGCCCATGACGAAGCTTTGCGCAAGCTTGAAATGACCGCAATTCGTGAACTGGAAGAAGAAAAAATCCAGAACGCTGTATGCCTGTCCGAGAAACGATTGGCCGAGTCAGATGCCAAGGTTGCCGAAGAACTTGCCCGATCCAAAGTTCTTCTCGCGCAAGAAACGGTTCAAACCGACAAAGAGCGCGCTGCAGCGAAACGCGAGCAAGAAATGTCATTGCTGCGGATAGAGCGCGAGACCAGCGATACGACAGCGAAGGCAAAACAAGAAGCCGAGGCCCAATTGGTTGCGGCCGAAGCAAGCGCAAAATCAGAAAGTCTGCGCATGGAAACAGAAGCCAAGGGTCGCGCCGCGCTTATCACTGCCGAGAACGGGCTAAGTGACGCCGTGATTGCAATGAAGCTGGAAGAACGAAAACTGGATCGCTTACCGGAGATCATGACCCAGATGATGAAACCGGTCGAAAAGATCGATTCAATTCGCATCAACCAAATCAGCGGGATCGGCGGCAAATCGAGTGAAATAGGCGGGGTTGATAGCGCCTTTGGGGCAGCGATGGATCAGATCCTTGGCATGGCGGTGCGGTTGCCTGCGATGAAACAGATGGGTGAAGAAATCGGGCTCGACTTTGACCCCAACTTAGCGGGCAGAACGGCGGATTACGCCAACCGCATAAAAGCGAAACCAACAGATAATACCAAATCAACGGGAGAGAAGAAATGATACTGAACAGACGGAAGTTTATGGCCTCTACTGCAGCGCTTGCTGCGGCAACCACATTACCGACGGGAGCATTTGCGGGCGGCGGCATCAAACTCGGCTCGATTTTTGACACATCTGGTATTTTTGATGCCTATGGCAAGCCGATCGATATGGCGGTGCGTCTTGCGGTTGAGGAAATCAATGCCGAAGGTGGCTTGAACGAGGAACAGGTTGATTTGATCAGCTACGATACCCAATCAGACATGGCGCTTTATTCACAATACGGCCAAAGACTGACCCGTGAAGACAAAGTTGATGTGGTGCATGGCGGCATTCTGTCTGCATCACGTGAGGCTATTCGCCAGACAATGCGCAAGACTAAAACCCTGTATTTTTACAATATACTCTATGAAGGCGGCGTTTGTGACCGCAATATTTTCATTAACGGCGTCACACCAGCCCAACAAGTCGAGGCGTTGATTCCCCATGCGATGGGGCGGTCCGGCAAAAGGGTTTATATTCTTGCGGCCGACTATAACTATGGTCAGATCACCGCCAAATGGATCAAAAAATATGTCGTCGAAAACGGCGGTGAAATAGTTGGCCTGGATTTCTTTCCACTGGATGTGTCTGATTTCGGTTCGACCATTGCGAAAATCCAGAAGGCAGCACCGGATCTGATTGTTGCGCCATTGGTGGGCGGGGCGCATCTGTCTTTCTTCCGTCAATGGGCGGCGGCGGGGATGAAAGACAAAATCCCAATGGCCTCAACGACCCTTGGTGTTGGCAATGAACAGATGGTTCTGACAGCCGAAGAGGGTAATGGTATTATGGTTGCTTATAACTACTCCCAGCAGCTTGATACGCCAGAAAATATAGCGTTCAAGGCTGCATGGACCAAGAAATATGGTGACAGTTCTTTGATTCACGAAACAGCTGTTTCCAACTATATGGGTGTCAAAATGTGGGCCGAGGCGGTGCGTATGGCGGGGTCTACCAATCGCGACGATGTAATTGCGGCATTGGAAACTGGCCTGTCCATTGTCGGGCCAAGCGGGCGCATCACGGTCGACCCAAAAACCCACCACGCCACGTTGGATGTGCATGTAATGGAATTTGAGAACCAGACCATGAAAGTGTTGGAATCTCTGCCGCAGCGACCACCAATTGACACGCAAGCAGTCTGTGATTTGCAGGCAAACCCAGACGACAACACCCAATACGAAATCGATATCTAATTCTTCTGAAACTTTGCGGGGCGGCCCGGTGCTGCCCCGTTTTTTCCTGATCTTTGTGCACTGGATTTTGGTTCCTCATGGACTACGCCGCCATCATTTCTGTTGAATTTATCTACGCAATTGCCTCGCTGGTGCTCATCAGTGCCGGGTTAGCAATCGTATTTGGCATGATGAAAGTCATCAATCTGGCGCATGGCGAGTTTATGATGATGGGCGGCTATGCCACCATTACAGCGGTGAACTACGGAGTAAATATTATCATTGCTATGTTGATTGTAGCGCCGTTAGTCGTCGGATTAATAGGTCTGGTGGTTGAACGATTGGTAATCCGGCACCTATACGGACGGCTAGTTGATACCATGCTGGCAACTTGGGGCCTAAGTCTACTTTTCATCGGGTTGGCCACTATGATATTCGGAAATACTACCACAGGCATTTCCACCCCGATCCCTGGCTTTACCGTCGGTGCCTATCAGATAAATGGGTACAACTTCTTTATCATTCTAGTGTCCATCGCCCTCCTAATCATCATATACGCAGTACTCAAAGGCACCCGTCTTGGGTTGATTGCCCGTGGAGCAATGCAGAACCCTGAAATGGCCGCGGCGTTGGGGTATAGCCCTGACAAGATCTATATGGCGACTTTCTTTGCCGGCTCAGCCCTCTCAGGTTTGGCGGGTGCTGTTTTGGCACCATTGGTTGGGCTGGTTCCCACATCAGGCGGTGCCTATATCGCCAAAGCATTCATCACAGTCATTGCAGGTGGGCCTTCCTTGATTGCCGGCCTGCTCTCGAGCTCTGGCCTGTTCGGGCTGGTCAACCAGATATTCACCTTTGCCATTTCTCCGGTCATGGGCGAAGTCGCGTTGCTGGTGGCCGCTGTTATTCTTCTACGCTTGTTGCCCCAAGGGGTTACGGCGCGATTTTTCAAGGGCAAAATGTAATGACAGCGTTTTCCTCAAAAGAAGCCGTGATTACTATCCTGATCGCAACCGTGCTGATTTACATTATGCCAATGATGATCTCGACTTACACCCTCAGTGTGTTGGTGATTTATGCCATGCTGGGTCTCAGTTTGGGATTAATCTGGGGGTTTGGCGGCATCCTTTGCTTCGGGCAGGCGGCTTTTTTTGGTCTTGGTGCTTATACTTACGCCATCACGGCCATCAACTTTGGCGAAAGCACTCTACCGATGATTATCGCCATTTTGGTCCCTGCCGGGTTCGCGGCACTTTTGGGTGTGTTCATGTTCTATGGTCGTCTGGCCGATGTTTACCTTGGCGTGATTACCCTTGTGGTCACCCTGATCCTATTCAAGTTTATTAACGCCACGGCTGGCCCTGCCTATGTTATAGGCAAAGCCCGCCTTGGTGGTTACAACGGGATCCCCGGGTTTCATACACTGAATGTTCCGGGCCAACCCGACGCATATATTTGGGGTGATCCTTTCTATTATGTTTGCGCTGTGGCACTGGTGATTGTATTTCTTCTGGTCACCGCTTTATTGCGATCTAGCTTTGGGCGCATTGCCGTTGGCATTCGCGAAAACGAGACGCGCATGTCTCTGATGGGCTATGATATACGCGCCCGCAAAACCATTCTGTTTGCCATTGGCGCTGCGATTGCAGGCCTTTCCGGAGCGCTTTTCGCAAATTGGGGCGAGATCGTAACACCGGGCTTGTTCAGCCTTGGTCAGTCTGCGGAGATCATCATCTGGTGCATCGTTGGTGGTCTAGGCACCCGCGTGGGTCCAATGTTCGGCGCAGCAGGACTTGCATACATGAAATTTCTGCTGGGGCAGCAGTCGCTGATAGATAACACGCTGATTACGGGGCTGATCCTTGTGATGTTTGTGTTATTTTTGCCCAAAGGAATTGTGCCCGCTATCGCCGACCTGTGGAAGCTGAGCGCGCGCCACGGCCCAAAACGCAAAAATGGGCATCGGCGTGTTCGGCGGGGGCGGGCCAATGGTTGAAACAGTTTTAGAAACCGTTGGCTTGACGATGCGTTTTGGCGGGGTCGTGGCCTCTAACAATGTGAATTTCAAACTCAAGGCGCGTGAGTTGCGCTGTTTGATCGGGCCAAATGGCGCGGGCAAAAGTACGTTCTTCAAGTGTGTAACCGGGCTACTAACCCCGACGAGTGGGCAGGTTTTTATGCGTGGAGACGAGGTAACGGGTTGGTCACCGCATCAAGTGGCATCGCTAGGTGTCGGCATCAAGATGCAAGTACCCAGCGTATTGGATGCACTGACAGTTCAGGAAAACATCTGGCTCGCAGCTCGTCGTTTCCTTGGTATGAACGCGGCCAATCAAAGGACTGACGAAGTCATTGAACGCCTTAACCTTGGCCCGATTGCCCGTGCCGAATTGGGTCATTTAGCGCATGGGGAACGTCAACGCGTTGAACTCGGCACTGTTGCTGCTGGTGATCCGTGGCTAATCTTGCTGGATGAACCCGCAGCGGGCTTGTCGGGTGAAGACGTAGAAATGATGGCAGGTTTAATTCGCGAAATGACCCGTACATCAGCCGTGGTCATTGTCGAACACGACATGCAATTTATCCGTTCCATTGCCGAAACGGTAACAGTTTTTCACCAAGGCGCCGTGTTGATGGAAGACCACGTAGATCTCGTGATGTCTGACCCTACTGTGCGCAATGTCTATCTGGGAAAGAACGCGTAAATGAACGACGAGCCAAATATTTGCCTGGACGTAAAAGGCCTGTCAGGCGGCTATGGGCGTGTTCCGGTGCTGCACGGGATCGAGTTTTCAGTAATGGAAAACGAAGTGGTTGGCGTACTTGGCCATAACGGGATGGGCAAATCCACGCTATTGAAAACCCTGATGGGCTTCCTGCCCGCCCAATCCGGCACAATACGGTTTTTCGGCACAGAAATTAACCAAATGCCACCCAATGAACGTGCCGGCATGGGTATTGGTTATGTGCCTCAGGGGCGCGGGATATTTCCACAACTTAGCGTGTTGGACAATCTGCGGTTTGCTTACCACGATCATGGTCAGGGAAATGAAAAGGCAACTGTTGCCAGTGTTCTCAAGGATTTTCCGCGCCTTGACCGGTTGTTGGATCGCGAGGGCAGTGCACTCTCGGGCGGGGAACAGCAATTGTTGGCTTTGGCACGCTGCCTGATGGGCGATCCCGATTTTCTATTACTGGACGAACCAACAGAAGGCATCCAGCCCTCTATCATCGAGGAAATGTCAGAAACCCTTCTAAAACTGCGGGATGAGCGCGGCCTGTCCATTCTGCTGGTCGAACAAAATTTCGACTTCATCGCCGATCTTTCTGACCGCGTGCTTGTATTGGAACGGGGCCGGATTACCGGTGAATTGTCACGTGCTGATTTACTTGACCAATCCAAAGTTGACCAGTTCCTCGGCTTTGGTGCCGCCCGTACAACGCGTGCAAATTCTAACCCGCAAACAGTGCGCACTGACACCATGGCGGTGCACCCCAACAGACACGCGCCAAATACCACGCCTTCGCCTTCCGCTCCTTCAACTCCGGTGACCAATATGACTATCAAACGCCCCACGCTTTCTCAAATGCGCCAGATGGCGGAACGGTTTGGGATGAACCTGACCAACGATGAGTTACTTGAATATCTCGAGATCATCGAACCCAATTTCCAGTCCTATGACCGGTTGGATGCCGCACCCGACAACCTGCCCGAGGTGCGCTATCCGCGTGCCCCAGGCCGTCGCCCGACTCCTTCGGAAAACCCTCTGAATGCGTGGTATTACAAAACCAATATCAAAGGGGCTGTCGATGGACCTTTACGCGGCAAAACCATTGTATTGAAGGATACTGTTTGCCTAGCAGGGGTGCCGATGATGAACGGCTCATCAATTATGGAAGGGTACACCCCGGAAATTGACGCGACCATCGTTACGCGCATTCTGGATGCAGGAGGTACCATTGTTGGTAAATCCCATTGCGAGAATTTTTGCCTGTCTGGTGGTTCACACACCAACGCCACAGGTCCAGTTCATAATCCGTGGAAGCATGGGCATATGGCCGGCGGATCATCTAGCGGGTCAGCCGCTTTGGTTGCGGCAGGCGAGGTGGATATGGCCA
The DNA here is from genome assembly GCA_964609255.1 of uncultured Rhodobacterales bacterium. Taxonomy (GTDB): domain Bacteria; phylum Pseudomonadota; class Alphaproteobacteria; order Rhodobacterales; family Rhodobacteraceae; genus UBA3077. The sequence continues at coordinate 5,367 of CAZSSS010000014.1, read as the reverse complement.
TCGCTGGAGATCAGGGCGGCTCAGTCCGAATTCCGTCCTCCAGTTGCGGTGTTTACGGGATGAAAGCCACCCATGGGTTGGTGCCCTATTCTGGTGTAATGCCTGTCGAGCAGACCATAGATCACGTTGGCCCCATCACCAATAATGTAGCCGATAACGCCTTGTTCCTAGAGGTTCTTGCAGGCGCTGATGGCCTTGACCCGCGCCAATACGCCCCACGGACATACCATTACCGAGAGGCTTTGGGGCGTGGTGTGCAAGGGCTGCGTATTGGCATTCTGAAACAAGGTTTCAACCGCCCTGAGAGTGAGGCGGATGTGGATGCCAAAGTGCTGGCCGCCGCTGATCGGTTCCGTGATCTGGGCGCGCAGGTTAGCGAGATCTCGGTTAAAGAACACGACTTTGCCACCGACTGTTGGACGGCCATTACCCTTGAGGGTTTGCAAGACCAAATGATGCACGGCAATTCCGGGGGCACAAACTATCGCGGGCTTTTTGTACCATCGATGATGGATCATATGGCGCAATGGCGTAACCGAGCGGACGAGCTGTCGCATTCACTGAAAGTGTCAATGTTTGTGGGTGAGTATTTTCAGGAAAATTATCGCGGCAGATTTTATGGCAAGGCGCAGAACCTGATGCGCAAGGTGGTAGAAAGCTACATGGCGGAGTTTGCAAATGTAGACCTGATGCTGTTACCTACTTTGCCAATGAAGCCCCAACAAATACCCCCAGCGGATTGTTCACCTAGCCTGTATGTCCAGCGCGCATTTGAGATGATTGGCAATACTGCGCCGTTTAGTGGTGGCGGGTTTCCCGTGATGTCCGTGCCTTGTGGACTAAGCGAAGGCCTGCCTATTGGCATGTCTCTGGTTGCACCCAATTACGGCGAGATGGTGATCTACCAGGCGGCTCACGCGTTCGAACAATCCGGCGACTGGCGTAATTTCTAGAGGAGATCTCAATGTCTATTCTGAATGAAAGTCTGGCCCATAAAATTGTTGCTGGGGCTATCACAGGCAACCAGACAGACTACTCAAATTCCGCGCCACGCGAAGGGCGTTCCTATGTGGTTGGCGACAAAACAGATGAATTGCGCCACATTACGATCCCTCAGATGTTCTCTGAGACCGTGTCTCGGCACGGGCCACGCGATGCATTGGTCCTGCCAAAAGAAGGTAAAACGCTTAGTTACTATGATCTAGACCGCGAGGTGGATGTGCTGGCTTCTGGCCTATTGGCATTGGGGCTGGGAAAGGGGGATCGTCTTGGTATTTGGTCACCAAACCGCCTTGAATGGTTGCTAACTCAATTCGCCACCGCCCGTATTGGCATCATTCTGGTCAATATAAATCCGGCCTATCGTTTGGCTGAACTGAAATTTGCATTGAATAAGGTCGGTTGTAAGGCTTTGATACTTGCCGAAAGGTTCAAGTCATCAGAATACTTGCAAATGCTGCGCACTCTCGCACCGGAACTTGAAACCTCTCCCAAGGGCCGCCTGATCAGTGCCAAGCTACCTCATCTGAAAATTGCTGTTGCAATGACTGACAACCCCGGGAACGGCGTGTTCTCCTTTGCTGAAATTCAAACACTTGGCGGACCAGCACAACAGTTACGTCTCGACACAATCACCGCATCTCTCAATCCCGATGACCCGATCAATATACAGTTTACGTCCGGCACCACTGGCGCACCAAAAGGTGCCACACTGACCCATTTCAACATCGTCAACAACGCCCGTTTTGTCACCGACCGCATCAAATTTACCGAAGCAGATCGGCTCTGTATTCCTGTGCCTTTATATCATTGTTTCGGTATGGTCATGGGCACACTTGGCTGTGTTTCTAAAGGGGCTGCAATGGTTTTCCCTGGAGAGGCCTTTGATCCAGATGAAGCGTTGAGTGCCGTTGCCTCGGCTCGCTGTACCGCACTTTATGGTGTACCGACCATGTTTGTTGCCATGCTGGAACAATCCAAGGCCAAGCAATATGACCTCTCAACTCTGCGCACCGGCATCATGGCAGGCGCGCTTTGCCCGATAGATGTAATGCGTGGCGTGAATGACAAAATGAATATGGGTGAGGTGACGATCTGTTACGGTATGACAGAAACTTCACCAGTATCTTTCCAAAGTTTTGTCGATGATCCGATTGAAAAGCGCACGTCAACCGTGGGGAGAATCCATCCGCATCTTGAAGTTAAAATCATCGACGAGAATGGAGCTATTGCACCTGTTGGCACCTCAGGCGAGCTTTGCACTCGCGGTTATTCGGTGATGCACGGATATTGGGGCGACACGAAAAAAACCTCTGAAAGTATTGATGCAAATGGCTGGATGCGTACTGGGGATCTTGCAGTTCTGGATACAGAAGGCTTTTGTACAATCGTCGGCCGGCTGAAAGACATGATTATTCGGGGGGGCGAAAATATATACCCGCGCGAAATTGAAGTTTTCCTATCACGCCATCCGGACATTAAGGAGGTGCAGGTGTTTGGAATTCCTCATGAAAAGTTGGGCGAAGAAGTTTGCGCTTGGATCGTGCTGGTGGCAAGTGCAATTCTAAGTGCCCAAGACATTAAACAATATTGCACCGGCCAAATCGCGCACTATAAAATTCCCAAACGAACCCGATTTGTAGAAGAGCTACCAATGACAGTCACTGGAAAAGTGCAAAAATTCATGATGCGTGACTGGATGATGGAAAATACCGAAACTGAAGGTGTCTAGAAGGCATTGTCATATTAACCCAGTCAGGCAGAAATACTCATGCATCTCAAAGTTAATGCTGCTACAATTTCACTCCAGTAGATTTAGACAGTTCGGGCAACAAATTAGTAATTTTAACATAAGTAACATTATGCGCCACTCATCTAAACCTACGAATTGATGTAAAATCCCTTTAAAATTGAGACTCAATTATTGAGACTCGTTTGGCCAAGTTTACGGGTTTCTTATCCGAGCCTTCGCACCTTCCCTCTGAATATTGCCATGATCTGCGCATTGTTACTTGATGCGTGAGATCGTAGAACGAGAAACCCCCAGAATACGGGCAATCTCGGCGTTATCCTGACCCTCGCCGCGCATCTTCAAAGCCACATCACGCTGATGGGTCGAAAGCTTTGGAGGTCTACCCATCCGCCTGCCTGCACGTCTGGCACGTTCGCGGCCTTCTGCTGTCCGTTCCGCAATTAAGGATCTCTCAAACTCTGCAAGTCCGCCAAGAACGGTGAGAATGAGTTTGCCGGTTGGCGTGGTCGTGTCTGCCCAGGAATCCGTGGGCGCCTTCAACTTCGCACCCCTGGTTTCGATGGTGTGGACGATATCCAGAAGATCGCTCGTTGACCGTGCAAACCGATCAAGCCGCGTCACGATCAGCACATCGCCATCAATTAAAGCTTCGAGGGCTTTCTTCAACTCGGGGCGATCTGACCTTGCCCCGCTCACTGTCTCTTTGAACACCTGATCGCACCCTGCCGCGACTAGCTGTTCAAGCTGGGCATTGAGGGTTTGGCCAGAGGTAGAAACGCGCGCATAACCAATAAAATTCATGCGCCCATTATGCACGCGCCAAGCTTTTGATTACATTGGAACGGAAAAGGCGTGCATAAGTCTTGATTTATGCACGATCTCAGTTTGCTAGATGTGCATATAGCCGGAAAACAGTAATTTGCGGCAAGCACTAAGTAATTCTCCTTCCACCTAAAACCGGAAGTTCGCCGGGCAAGCCTCAATGCGATCAGTTTCTCGCATCATGAACAATTATACACAATATATAGCTAACCCAGTTCGGATTTAACGATGTCAAAATCTGGAAAGCTCGTTGCAATGTCAGCCAATATCTTTGAGGACTGATTGCATATCCAGTGGCACACATCCTCTGCAATCTGCGCATTATGAGAGCTTGGATTTATGACCATGCAGTATATCTTGTTTGTTTTCATTGATTTAGGCAATACTGGCATCAATAGCCCTTCACGCAGCAAATAACTGCAAGACGTCACATAACCCAGCGCAATGCCGCGCCCGTTCAGTGCTGTTTGCAACACAACCGAGTAATCCGGCACCCGTATTTCCGGCATAGACGGCTCGACGGATTGTGACGTGGCATCCAGAAATTCTTGCCATGATATTCTGGGGCTATCCAGTTTGACCAGCGAATGCGCCCCCCCTGCATCGGGCGCATCAAGCATCCCATGCCTGTTAATATATTCAGGCGATGCAACCGCCACCAGCCATTCGGGCGCAAGGGGTATGGCGCGATCCTCGGAGGCCACATTGGTTTCAAGGCGCAGGCCCAGATCACTGGCTCCCAATGCGCCCGTAACCTCGCCGCCAGTCAACTGGTAATTTAGGGTGATATCCGGAAACTCCCGACGGAACTCTGGCATCTGGGGGATCAGCCAATGGGCCGCGAAAGATGTCGAAAGGGACAGCGTCAGCACGTTTTTCTGTGGTGTCTTATGCGTTATCTGGTCAACCGCCGCCTCGACTGCGGCAAACGACAAATGTACCGCACGATATAGGATTTCCCCATCCGTGGTTAATGCCAGTCCAGTTTTTTCACGCAAAAACAGACGTGTCCCAAGATGTGTTTCCAAGGCCGCAATATTTTTGCTGATTGCCGGTTGGGTCACGTTCAGGATCGCACCGGCATCGGTGAAATTCAGCGTCCGTGCCGCGCTTTCAAACGCGAACAGGGATTGGGCCGAAGGTATTTTTTTACGCAAGGTCATAACCAGAGGTTATCTGCCCCATGAAAATAATCAACGTTCTTTTGCGATCAACTGCATGATCTATTCCATGACAACGACTCAGCATTAATTGGATATCCAAATTGACCGAACCGCGCCGCCGCAGGAAAAAGACTTCCACGTCCCCAGATACCACGCCACCGCCGCCCTATATCACAAGGACGGCGCCGGTGTATGATATCCTCTGCGAGGATCAGATCAGCGCAATCGAGGAAGCCGCCGAAGATATTCTGGAAAAGATCGGGGTCGAGGTGCGCCATCAGCCGAGCCTGAAACTGTTGAGCCAAGCGGGCTGCAAAATTGATGGGGAACTGGTAAAGTTTGAACGCGGGTTTTGCCGCAAGCTGGTGATGGATAACGCCCCCTCCGATTTTGTACAGCATGCCCGTAACCCTGAAAAATCGGTCAGGATCGGTGGCCATGCGATGGTTTTGGTGCCAGTCTACGGTCCGCCATTTGTCGCCGCCACGGACATTGAGCGGCGCTATGGCACGCTGGAAGATTTCAACAATTTCGTGCGCCTTGCGCATATGAGTCCCGAGCTGCACCACACGGGCGGCCCGATTTGCGAGCCGACCGATATTGCGGTGCCAAAGCGGCATCTGGACATGA
>CAZSSS010000013.1:0-14894 GCA_964609255.1 uncultured Rhodobacterales bacterium | reverse complement strand
ACAAGCAAGTTGTCGAAAATCGCGCGCCCAAAGCGCCAACCCGTCTGACGGAACTGGGCATTAGCACCACGCTTCTTCGTGAGATATTGCTAAAGTCCATGTTACGACGCAATCTTGATAATGTTATGGCCATTGCAGAAACCCTCAGGGTTTCCGTGCCAATTGCACAGGAACTGTTGGAAATAACCCGTGATTATAAACAGATTGAAACATTGGGCACCTCGCGCCACGAAGACCCAAAGAATTTGCGTTACGCACTGACGGAAATGGGGCGGCAAACCGCGCTTGATGCGTTGTCACAATCAGAATATTTTGGCGCGGTTCCCGTGCCGTTGGAGGATTACCGCCAGCAAACAAAGTTACAATCGGTGCGTGACGCAACCGTAGCACGCGAAGATCTAACAACCGCCATGTCCAAACTGGTGATCAATGATCAAATGTTTAACCAGCTTGGGCCTGCGGTAAATTCGCCGCGTTCGGTTTTAATGTATGGCCCGCCGGGTAACGGCAAGTCATCCATCGCTGATGGTATTCGCAACGCTTATACCGACTATATTTATGTGCCCGAATTCATTGAATATGCGGGCAATGTTATTTCGCTTTTTGATCCATTGATCCATGAACGCATTGAGATCGAGGCCCAGGATCCAAAAGCCCTGCGACTTACAAATAATAACCACGACCCGCGTTATATTCTCTGCCACCGGCCTACGGTTATTACCGGCGGGGAACTTACGCTTGATATGCTTGATCTGAATTTTAATCCGGTTTCGAAAACCTATCAGGCGCCGTTGCAAATGAAAGCATCCGGCGGGGTATTTATTGTTGACGATCTGGGCCGTCAAAAAGAACCGCCGCAAACCCTGATCAACCGCTGGATTGTTCCGATGGAAGAAGGGTTTGACATATTAACCCTGCAATCTGGTCAAAAATTCATTGTGCCTTTTGATACCAAGGTGATGTTTTCTACCAACTTTGCCCCTGCCAATATTTTTGATACCGCCGCCTTGCGCCGGATTTATTACAAAATCTATGTGGGCAACCCGGATCAGCAGGACTATATAAAAATATTCCTGAAAACCGCCGAAAGATACCCGATGGAGGTTGATGAGGGCGTGTTAACTCATTTGTTGCAAAACAAATACCCGAGCGTCGACAACCAGTTTGCCGCCTTTCAGCCCGGGTTTTTGATGGAACACATGATGGCCGCTTGCCGGTTTGAAGGGGTTGCGCCGCATATGTCGGTGAAACTTGTTGATGATGCGTGGGAACATCTTTTCATTGCAAATCCCTGATTTGATTGCCGTTATTGGCTTCCCGAAACCGATCACCTAGGCCGTTAGGCCGGTTGGCTCCTGCAACCCGTTGGCACGGCAACATGCGGTAACGGTATTGGCCAGCAGGCAAGCAATGGTCATTGGTCCGACCCCCCCCGGCACCGGCGTAATCGCCCCTGCAATCTGGCTGGCGGAAGCAAAATCAACATCACCCACAAGGCGCATTTTCCCCTCACCGCGCTCCGGCGCTGGAATGCGGTTGATGCCAACGTCGATCACTGTTGCGCCGGGTTTAACCCAATCACCGGTGATCATTTGCGGGCGGCCAACGGCAGCCACCAGAATGTCGGCACAGCGGCAAAGCGCCTCAATATTTTTGGTGCGCGAATGGGCGATTGTTACGGTGCAACTGTCACGCAGCAACAATGCCGCCATCGGTTTACCCACAATATTTGAGCGCCCAACAACAACCGCAATCAGCCCCGAAAGCGACCCGTGTTGTTCGCGCAGCATCATCAAACAGCCAAGCGGTGTGCAAGGCACCATGGATTTCTGGCCCGTGGCCAGCAACCCGACATTGGAAATATGAAACCCGTCAACATCTTTGGCCGGCAAAATTGCGTTCAGAACCTTTTCGCTGTTGATATGGTCCGGCACTGGTAATTGGCACAGAATGCCATGCACGGCTGGGTCGTTATTTAACTGGTCAATCAGGGCCAAAAGATCCGATTCCGATGTATTCGCCGGTAATTTATGCTCATATGAATTCATGCCGCATTCGGCGGTTTGTTTGCCTTTGTTGCGCACATATACCTCTGATGCGGGGTCCTCACCGACCAACACAACCGCCAGCCCCGGCGTGATGCCCTGATCAGATTTCAGCCGCGCAACATGTGTTGCTACTTTTTCCCGCACCGTTGCGGCAAATGCTTTGCCGTCGATAATATCTGCGCTCATGATTAAAACAGCCCTTCGATTTCGCCCGCATCATTTAACATAATCGCCTCTGCGGCGGGTTTGCGGGGTAATCCCGGCATTGTCATGATTTCTCCGCAAACCACAACGATAAACCCAGCGCCGGCTGACAGGCGCACCTCTCGCACTGGCAGCGAATGGCCGGTGGGGGCGCCACGCAATTCGGGGTCGGTTGAAAAACTGTATTGGGTTTTGGCCATGCAAACCGGCAAATTCCCGAACCCTGCGTCTTCCCACGCGCGCAATTGGTTGCGGATTTTCTTATCCGCCAACACCTCATCAGCGCGATAAATCCTTTTTGCAATAATATTGATTTTGTCAAACAAAGACATGTCATCAGGGTAAATAGGTGCGAATTGTGCAATATCTGAATCTGCAATGGCCGCCACCCGCTCAGCTAATTCTTTGGTGCCTTTTGACCCGTCAGCCCAATGTTTGCACAAAATCGCCTCAGAGCCTTGCGCCTCCGCATAATCTTTGATCGCGGCAATCTCAGCGTCGGTATCTGTCACAAAATGGTTGATTGCCACAACCACCGGCACCCCAAATGATTTCATGTTTTCGATGTGACGCCCCAAATTGGCGCACCCGTCGCTTACGGCCTGAACATTCTCGCTGTTCAGGTCAGCCCTGGCTACCCCGCCATTCATCTTGGAGGCCCGAACCGTAGCCACCAGAACAATCACGCTGGGCGCAATGCCTGCTTTGCGGCATTTGATATTCATGAATTTTTCAGCGCCCAGATCAGCACCAAAACCGGCCTCGGTAACCACGTAATCGCCCAGTTTTAGTGCGGTTTTTGTGGCCACAACCGAATTGCACCCATGTGCAATATTGGCGAACGGGCCGCCATGCACAAAGGCAGGGTTATTTTCCAGCGTTTGCACTAAATTCGGCTGCATTGCTTGTTGCAACAACACAGTCATTGCGCCGTCAGCTTTGATATCGCGGCAATAAATCGGTTCGCGTTCGCGGGTATAGGCCACAATAATGTCACCAAGGCGTTGTTGTAAATCAGCCAAGTCGTTGGAAAGGCACAAAATTGCCATGACCTCGGACGCCACGGTGATGTCAAACCCTGTTTGGCGCGGAAAACCGTTGGCAATGCCGCCAAGGCTGGTCACGGTATCCCGCAGCGCCCGGTCATTCATGTCCAACACCCGTTTCCAAACCACGCGGCGTTCATCAATTTCCAGCGCATTGCCCCAATAAATGTGGTTATCAATCATCGCCGATAACAGGTTATGGGCTGAGGTGATTGCGTGGAAATCCCCCGTGAAATGCAGGTTCATTTCCTCCATCGGCACAACTTGGGCATAGCCGCCGCCCGCCGCGCCACCCTTCATGCCAAAACACGGGCCAAGCGAGGCCTCACGGATACAAATCACCGCGTTTTTACCAATCGCGTTCAGCCCATCACCCAAACCAACCGTGGTGGTGGTTTTGCCTTCACCCGCCGGGGTTGGGCTGATGGCTGTGACCAGAATAAGTTTGCCGTCGGGCTTGTCTTCCTGTGCCTTGATAAACGTGGCCGACAGCTTGGCTTTGTCATGCCCAAAGGGCAACAGATCAGCGGAAGGAATGCCCAATTTGGCACCAATTTCCTGAATGGGTTTTTTATGGGCTGCGCGCGCAATTTCAATGTCTGTTTTATAGGCCATTTTAGGCATCCTTTAAGGCTGGTGACAATTCTCAATAATGCGATTCATCTGGAAAATCCGGCGTCAATTCGACGGTGTGAGGGTCACATGCGACGTGTTGTCCCGCACAGACTAGCTGACCCCGATTAAAATACAAGAATTGTATTCAATGGTATGCGCTTAATTCTGAATGCTGTGCGGCCAAACGGGCTGTTTTGGTATATGTAACGAAATCAGATCCCCGACCCGCAACAGACCTTCACGCTCAACCCATGCGGTTACGCCGCGCAATCCTTTGGCGGAGGCTTTAAATTTTCGGCCTTGCTCAGGCAATTCCTCATTGATCACTTTGGCAGGCAGATTGCAGGGGCGGTTTTCCATATCAACAACCAATGTTGCCCCGGTCTGAGATTGTAGCCGTGACGACGGGGGGATTAGCGTAAAGTCGGGTATACCATCAATGATAATCGAGTTGCCAAGCCAAGTCGGATCAATTTCTGAGACCCCCATATTCATTGCAATTTGTCGCAATTCTTCAGCCGAACAAACCGCGAATTGGCGGGTATTTCTGATATTTGTGCCGCGTGGATATTGCTGAACAACCCGCGCACATGATGGGCGTGTCAACCCTGCATGGCTTTCGCCATCAAACCCGGAAAAACTGGCAAAACCTTCGGAAACAGAAGTTGACCGTAAGGTTTTCTCACGGTTGGTATTTTTGCCAAGCCACGTAATGCGGCCGGAATATCCGGCATTAATCAATGCTGGCATTGTTACCCCTGCGGCTGCGGCTCCATGCCACCGTCACCTTTTGGTTTTTTGACAGCTTTGGGAATTGAGGTGACAGAACCGGAATCGTCGCTGCTTGACTTATCCTCATCATCGGGTCGATGCGGGGGGTCACCCTTCATTACCCGTTTGATCTCGTCGCCTGTCAGGGTTTCATATTCCAGAAGGCCCTGCGCAAGGTTTTCGAATTCTTCGGTATGACCAGAGATGATTTTAAACGCCAGTTTATAAGCATCATCAATGAATATTTTAACTTCGCTCTCAATCAATTCCTTGGTTTTGGTTGACACCGAAAATCCGCCGGTGGAACCATTATAACCATTGGCTGCTTCGGAATAATCAATATTCCCGACCTTGTCCGACATGCCATAGCGCATCACCATGGCCCGCGCCATTGAACTGGATTGCTGGATATCGCCAACAGGGCCACTGGAAACACTGTCAGCGCCATATTTGAATATCTCGGCGGCTTTGCCAGCCATGCCCATCGCCAGCTTTTCATGGGCTTCGTCTTTGAACATCTGCAATTTGTCCATTTCGGGCAGTGACATCACCATACCCAGCGCGCCGCCGCGTGGAATAATAGTTGCTTTGTAAACCGGATCACATTTTTCCAGCAGAATGCCCACCAAAGCATGACCTGCCTCGTGGTAAGCGGTTTTTTCTTTTTGATCGGTGGTCAACACCATTGAGCGGCGTTCAGACCCCATCATTACTTTGTCTTTGGCAAATTCGATGTCTTCCATCGTGACAAACCGTTTGCCGGTGCGGGCCGCTGTCAATGCGGCCTCGTTGATCAGGTTGGCCAGATCAGCGCCCGACATGCCCGGCGTGCCGCGCGCAATAATGCGCAAATCAACATCCGGCCCCAGTGGAACCTTCCGTGAGTGGATATCAAGGATTTTCTTGCGGCCATTAATATCGGGCAGCGGCACATGAATTTGGCGGTCAAAACGACCGGGGCGCAGCAGGGCCGGGTCCAGCACATCGGCACGGTTGGTCGCGGCCAGCAGAATCACGCCCTCATTGGTTTCAAACCCATCCATTTCCACCAGCAACTGGTTTAAGGTCTGTTCGCGTTCGTCATTGCCCCCGCCATGACCCGCGCCACGGTGGCGGCCAACCGCATCAATTTCATCGATAAACACAATGCAGGGCGCATTTTTCTTGGCTTGTTCAAACATATCGCGCACCCGGCTTGCCCCGACGCCAACAAACATTTCAACAAAATCCGAACCCGATATGGCAAAGAACGGAACCCCCGCCTCACCTGCGATGGCCTTGGCCAGCAATGTTTTACCCGTCCCCGGAGGGCCAATCAGCAGCGCGCCTTTGGGGATTTTACCGCCAAGACGGCTGAATTTTTGCGGGTCTTGCAGGAATTCAACAATTTCTTCCAGCTCTTCCTTCGCCTCGTCAATGCCCGCCACGTCACCAAAGGTGACTTTGCCTGCGCTTTCGGTCAGCATTTTGGCGCGCGATTTACCAAAGCCCATCGCCCCGCCTTTGCCGCCGCCCTGCATGCGGTTCATGAAAAATACCCAAACGCCGATCAGCAGCAAAATGGGCAGAAACGAAATCAGGATCGTGCCAAAGGTTGATTGTTCTTGTGCGGTGGCAGTGAAGGCCACGTTATTTTCGCGCAGGAATGGCAATAAGGTTACATTGGCGTTGCTTGGTTCAATGGTTGTGAAAACCGTGCCTGATGCCGATTGGAAGGTAATTTTTTCACCGTCCAGTTCCACTTGTGTTACGCGGCCAGACTCAATTTGGTCAAGAAATTCAGAATAGCTGACGGCCGCAGTGCTGGCGTTACCGCTGCTTTGGTTAAACACATTGTAAAGCGCAAACATCAGCACAAAAAGCACGCCCCAAAAGGCCAAATTTTTCGAATTTCCCACGGGCGAATCTCCTTTGGTGGCACAGCATCACAGCTTTACTATAACATAGGTGCTGAAATCCTGCATTCAATGCGTGATAAGCTGGTCATAAAAGCCTTTTTTACCCCCTGCAAGGTTAACCAGCCATTTATCTCCATAATTTGCCATGGGTGCGGCAATTAGCAGGCCTTCACGCCATAATGACGGGCTGGCCAATAATGCGGCGCGTCTATGGCCCGTATCACGCCATGATGCACAAGATTGCAGGCCATCAGCACCCAATGCCCCGATTTTCACATTCTCATGTGAACAAGTTTCAACCTGCCAGCGCCCATCCCAAACCGATGTTACATTTGCCAGCGGCGGGGTGGCGGCGACCTCTCGATTTATCAAAATATTGCCCTTTTTGCGCTGAACCATGCAGCCATGCAGGGTTTTGCCAAAATCCTCAGCCAAAGCACAGGCATCCAGCAACTGGGTTAATGCCAAAAACCGGGGGCGATAATGCGTGTTGCCCACCCAGCCCAGCGCTGCCGAAAACAGCCTGAGCTGGATTTCTCGCGGTGCGTTAAAGAATTCCGGCAGGGAGATCTGGATTTCACCAGCATCGGTTATACTAATGCACCCATCTGCCAGATCATGGGTTGCGGTCTCCAGCGCTTGGCGTGCGCGCCCCATATGCGCCGCCGTTTCGGCCAGACGCACAGAGCTAACCCCCAGCGGGGCCAGAATATCCAACGCCTTGCGCGCTTTTATGCGGTCATATTTCATGTCTTCATTGCTGCTGTCATCAACCCAGCCAATATCAATACTGCGCAAATATGTGCGCAGTTCAGCCCGCCGCAGCCCCAGCATCGGGCGATGCCAACACAGGCCGTTCGCCATCCGTTTGGCTTTCATGCCCGCCAGCCCGTCAACGCCAGACCCGCGCGCCAGCCGCATCAGCACCGTTTCGGCCTGATCATCCAGCGTATGGCCAAGCACAATATCGGTTAGCCCGTTTTGTTGTGCCCATGCGGCCAAAAGGGTGCGGCGCGCGTTGCGGGCCTCGTTTTGCAAATTACCAGTTGTCGCAGGGGTTTCCCAGACCAGAATGTCATGGGGAATACTGTATCGGGCGCAAAGTTTTGCGACACTTAATGCTTCAGCCGCGGATTCCGGCCGCAATTGATGGTCAATTGTTGCAGCCCTCAGCGCAAATCCGGCATGGTGCAGCAGCATTAATAACCCAACAGAATCGCCCCCGCCCGACACCGCAACACCGAGGCATTTATCCGGCAGCGGCCCAAGCTTTGGCCGCGTCACGAGCAGCCCTGAATGGCCTTTTGCTCCACCACGTCGCGCGCCAGTTCCGCATCCATCTGCGGATACCTGATCTGGATTTCCGACAGGGTCAGGCAGGCTTGCTCAAATTGTTCCAGCGCGTTCAGACTAATGGAAAGCCCATAAAGCGACAGCGCTGCAAACGGGCTGTCCGGGGCGCTGGAAAAACTTTTGAGATAGCTGCGCGCGGCGTTTTGATGATCATCCTGAAGGCTAAGCGCACTGCCTTGCAGATACCGCGCCTCCACCGTGAATGGCCCGTCAGGATAGGCGGCAATAAACGCAAGCAAAAGCGAGGAGGCCTCGGTGCCGTTCCCGTCATTAACCGCCTGTCTGGCTGCGTTGAAATCTGTGCGTTCGCCCGATGCCAGATCAACCGCTGTGCTGTCACCTGGCACGCCAAGGGGCACGGTGTTTGTCAATAAGGTGGTATCGCCACCCTCAAACTCGGTCAGACGAAAATCGATGTCGCCAATACGTCGAGTGCCGTCGTCGATCACCGCTTGGATCTGGATTTCAAGCGCCTCAACACGGCCAAAGGCCGCGCGTAAATCAGCGTTCATTTCGTCAATCCGCACCAGTGCTGTGGCAGCTTCGCGGTCGTTCAGGCCGCTGGTGCCGGTGGTGCTCAGCTCTGTGCGCAACGCCTCAATTTGCTGGCCAAGCAGCAGCAGGTCAGCCCGAATATCTTCCAGCGTCATTTCTTGTGCTGCCAGCGGAACCGCCAGCACAAAAGTTAAACAAGCAAGGCGCAGATGCTTAAACATAGGTTTTTCCTTATGAGATCAGCGTTATACGCTGCCCAAACCACCAGCAACAACAGTTACCGCACGACGGTTTTTTGACCAGCATGCCTCGGTTGAACAGATTTCCAGCGGGCGTTCTTTGCCATAAGGGATAACCGACAGGCGACTGGCCAGCAGGCCTTTGGACACCATATAGTTTTGCACAGCCGCCGCGCGACGCGCGCTTAGGGCAAGGTTATATTCGCGGGTGCCCTGTTCATCGGCATGGCCTTCAATGATTATTGTGCGTTCAGGATACTGGTTCAGCCATGCGACCTGCGCGTCCAGAACCACCTTAGAGGCATCGCTCAGCGTCGCCTCATTCACGGCAAACAACACCCGATCCCCGATCGTGGTGGCGAAATACTCAAGTGAGTTTTCCTCTATGGTCCCCTCGGGTGTTGCCCCCGAACCACCATTACCGCCACCAAAAATATTACCGTTTTCACATGCCGCAAGTGACATCATAGACACCACAACCAAACCTGCTTTGATAAAAGTCATTTTTTGCTCCTTTATTTTTTCTACCATTAATTTTAATTTATCGCAAAACCGCTGACCAATTCGGGTCTGAGGCAAACCCCGGAGTATCGACGCGCCGCAAATTGCGGCCTGTCAGATCAACGGAATATATCTGCGGCGCTCCCGATGCTCCGGCGGTTTCGCGAAAGAACATCAAAACGCGGCCATTGGGCGACCATGTCGGGGCCTCGTCAATGAATGCGGCTGTCAACAGGTTTTCATGGCTACCGTCCAGGCGCATTACGCCAATGTGAAAGCGCCCGGATTTGATTTTGGTAAACGCCACCATATCGCCACGCGGCGACCAGACGGGGGTGTTATATGATCCGTCGCCACTGGAAATTCGCGTGGCTGTGCCCCCACTGGCCGGCATCACATAAAGCTGCGGCTTGCCGGTGCGGTCAGATGAAAACACAATCTGCGACCCATCGGGTGAAAAACTGGGTGTCGTATCAATCGCCCCGTCCGTTGTCAGGCGGGTGCGGCTGCGCGAATTCAAATCAATCAGGTAAATGTCGGTATTGGACCCCTCAATGATTGACAAAACAACCTTGGTGCCATCGGGCGAGTATCGCGGTGCGGTGGCCATATTAAGCGCGTCATCAATCAGCGCCGATTGCCGCCCGGTTTCCAGATTCATCAAATAAACCTGCGGTAAACCACTGGCGTAACTTGTGTAAATCACATCGCGCGTATTTGGCGAGAATCTTGGTGCCAGCACAATGCTGCTATCGTCGGTTAAATACCGCAAATTTGCGCCGTCATAATCCATCAAGGCCAGCCGCTTGCGGCGGTCGTTCTTTGGGCCGGATTCTGAAATAAACACAATGCGGCTGTCAAAATAACCGCTTTCGCCGGTAATGCGGCTGTAAATCGTGTCAGCCACCTTATGCGCCATGCGCCGCCAACCTGCGGCTGAGCCAACATATTGCACACCTTCGCCAATCGGAGCCTGTGCAAACACATCAAACAACCGGAATTTCACCACCAAACGCCCGTCACTGGAGGTGCTGACCGCCCCCGTAACCAGCGCTTGCGCATTCACAACCCGCCAATCTTCAAATTGGGGGGTCGCATTAAAATTATTGACCCCGGATATATGCGCGGTGCCGGGGATTTCACGAAATAATCCGGTGCTGGCCAGATCATTGATGATCACCGCCGCAATATCCGTGGCCAACCGTTCCGCCCCGCCGTTTTCGGCGATAAATTTCGGGACAGCCACGGGGATAGGGTCAATAATTGGCGCACCTACATCAACGTTCAACACCGGTCTGTCTTGTGCGATCACGCCTTGAGGAACGGCTGTACCAAAAGCAATTGTGGCTAATGCAGCCATTAGTATTTTTTTCATAGCTTTCAATATTCCTCTAATTCATACCCACTGCACCTGATGCAGGGTCAAAACGCAAGTGGAGTGTTGCTCCATTCGGAAATTTCCCCGCAGGAAGCGGAAATTGGCCTAGTCTTAGAATGCCAATTCTGGCGTCGCGAAAAACCAATTTGTAAATTCCGTCCAACGTAGAAGGCTCTATAGGTTTGATTTCGCCAATAACCCGACCTGTGGAGTCGATATCAACCGACACCACAATTTGATAATCTTCAATATTTGCTTGACCGCTAAACGCTACTGAACTCCATTCAATTGCGTCGCCAATCGCCGCAGCTTCTGCGCCTGTTAATTCCGCTTGCACCGGTTGTTCAGCGGCCTCTGCCGCTTCACGCTCCGCCTGTTCAATTGCCGCCAAAATGGCATCTTCCTGAGCGTTATCTTCGGGTTCCTCCACCGGAATGCGCAAATTGGGCGGGCGGCGCGGCGGGCGGGCGGCGGTCACGGGGGCAAAGTTGGCGATTTCCACATCTTCTTGGCCTTCGGGCGTGATTTCTGTGGTTGATTCCGGTGCAGCGGTGGCGTCTTGTTGTTGATCCTCAACGGTTTCGGCGGGGCCGTCATCCGCGGCTGGGGTGGTGTCGATATTGGGCAAAGCATCTTGCGGCGGGCGGGCGGCCGCAGTTGTGTCGATGCGCGGTGCATTACGCGGCGGTGGCGGTGCGATGCTAATTGGCGCTGCGTTCAATTCATTGCCATCCTGCGCAGGCTGGAATATTTCCGGGGCGGCATCATCAAAACTGGGCGCGACCACCGCGTCCAACACATTTGAGACATCAGGCTGCACCACATCCAAAAG
Organism: uncultured Rhodobacterales bacterium; assembly: GCA_964609255.1. Classification (GTDB taxonomy): domain Bacteria; phylum Pseudomonadota; class Alphaproteobacteria; order Rhodobacterales; family Rhodobacteraceae; genus UBA3077. Next base: position 3,514 of record CAZSSS010000013.1, on the reverse strand, counting down.
CGCCGTCAGGTCGGGGTCGGCATCAGCGGCCTCTGGGTCTTCGGTTTGGTCCATTTCGGTTTCGATGGGGGCGTCATCTGCCAGCGGTGCAACGGGTGCATCAAATGCTGTGTCGGGCAAATCGGGCACCTCAAGGTCCAGCATTGGCATTGCAGGTGCTGCGGATGTCACGGTGTCAAACAGTTCTGCGCGCACCAAAGTTACCTCAGTTATTCGCAATTCCGGCGGGTCACTTGGCCAAAAATCCAGCCCGCTTAGGAATGCCAGACTAATCAGCGCTGCATGCGCCCCGCCAGATATGATGGCCCCGGTTTGCATGGCGCATTACTGCCCGTCATCCGACAGGGTTGGCCCGCCGCTTTCGGTCACAAGACCGATATTGCTGAAGCCGCCCGCATTGAGCGCCCCCATGACCTGCATAACAACCTCATACGGAATTGCCCCGTCAGCCCGCAGAAAAACCTTGTCGTCGTTACGTTCCGCCGCGATGGCGCGCAACCGCGCGATTAATTCGTCCAGCGGCACTTCGGTTTTCTGAATCATAACCAGCCCTTCGGCGGTTAATGAAATTGTCAGAGGCTGTTCGTCCTCAGCCGGCAAAGCGCTGGCCGCAGTTTTGGGCAGTTGCACCGGAACACCGACTGTCAGCAAGGGTGCCGCGACCATAAAGATGATCAAAAGCACCAGCATAACATCGACAAACGGCGTGACGTTTATTTCGGCCATGGCGCGACGCGGCGCGCGGCGAGTGCGCCCACCGGCGGCACGATCAGCGCGGTTGATGGTTCCCCCGGCCATTTAATCGCCCTGCCCAAGCTGGCGCGACAGGATCAGCGAAAATTCGTCAGCAAAAACTTCGTTATCTGCGGTCAAACGGTCAGCATCCCCCGAAAGCTTGTTATAAAATATCACCGCCGGTATCGCCGCCAGAAGGCCCAGCGCGGTGGCCAGCAGGGCCTCGGCAATGCCGGGGGCCACAACTGCCAAATTGGTGCTTTGCTGATTGGCGATTTCCTTGAACGCATTCATAATGCCCCAAACCGTGCCAAACAGCCCGACAAACGGTGCAATTGCACCAACCGTGGCCAAAAACACCAACCCTTTGTTCAGATTATCCGCCGCGCGGCCCAATGCCACATTCATGGCGCGATCAATACGCGCCTGAGCACCAGCAATAAGCCCACCATCAGAACGGTGCGAGCGCCGCCATTCCGCCATTCCGGCCGAAAATACCTTTTCATGGGCCGAATGGGCGGTGTCGCCCATGCGTGCGTAAAGTTCATCCAAAGGGTCGCCTGACCAAAATGCGTCTTCGAACTTTGCGGCCTCGCGTTTTGCACGCCTGAAATTGATGAATTTTTGAACGATAATTGACCATGACCAAAAGGACGAGACCAATAAAATCATCATCACCAGTTTGACCGTCCAGGTCGCCCGAGAAAATAATGCAAACAGAGAGAAATCAATCTGCCCCGCTGCCGCTAATGCTTCAGTTTCCATAATGCCTGCTCATTGTTGCCGCCCCTGTATTCAGGGTGCTATAACTGTTTTGCCCATATTTTAACGGCGCTGTCCAGCGAATGGGGCCTCAACGCGGTAAAATATCGAGTTTTTGGCGAATATCCGCTGGAAAACGCTGCACTTTGCCATCCAGCGACATACAAGCGACCGTGATGCTTGCCTCAAAACAAACAGTTTTGTCGCGCAAAACGCGCTGGTCCATGACCATTGTTGCGCCTTTCAAGCTGGAAATCGTGGTTTCCACAGTTAATTCATCATCATATCGCGCAGGCGTTCGATAATCGGCAACCACGCGCGTAACCACAAAAACCACATCCGCTGCCTTCATTTCCGACTGGCTGATGCCCAATTCCCGCACCATTTCCGAACGTCCGCGTTCTGCATATCGCAGGTAATTCGCGTAATAAACGATCCCGGCCATGTCAGTATCCTCATAATACACGCGTAAGGGGTGAAGATGGGTCATATCATGCCTTATGGTTGTGGACGCAACTGGAATACCTGCTGCATATATGCTATGCTTCTTGCATTGACCAATATCAAAAATTTTTAAACTCAAATTTATCAGGAGAATGCAATGGCAGACCCAAAAGAAGAAAAGAAAAAAATCGAAACCGCCAAGAAAGAAATTCAAGGCGAAGTTAAGAAGCTTTCGTTAAAAATGCGCAAACCCGTGAAAGAAGCAAAAGCCCTGCTGGAGGAGAAGAAGACCCTGGAGGAAACCAAGAAAATCGGGCCGGAGGAAAAGAAAAAGATCAAAAAGATCGACCTGAAAATGGGGGCAATTATCAAGGTTTGCGAAAAAGAGGCCGCGTCCTCGGGCAAAAAGATTGATCTGATGCTGAAAAACTATATCCCCGATGACAAAAAGGCGCTGCCTTTATGGCAAAAAGGCATGTCTGGTTGGTATATCAATATGTTGAATAAGGAACCAGGGCTGGGGATTGGCGGCAAAATGCGCGTGAATGGCGACATTTCTTTCAAGAAAAAGAAAGCCGTGTTCACCTTGTCTGGCAAGTTTTAACAGCTTCATGGCCCCGCAATACGGGGCCATGAAATTCGAAATCTGCCGGCCACTATTATGGATATGGCGTAGTTTTTTAAGTGAAGCTGCGGGTTCAAGCAATCTGATCCAACGGCGGCTATGCGGACAAAGCCGCCGTTGGTAACGTTCTGATTTAAGTCTGCTTTCGGAAAATCATCTTTGACCGTCGAAAATAAGCTTTGCGGCAAGCCCGCCAAAGACCAGCCCGAGGACATATCTTGACAATTTTGCAAACCCCACCCCGTTTGTCGAAAGCGACCTCATGCCTCCGGCCAGCCATATCACCACTCCATGAACGGCGAAGTCTATGACCAGAAAGATGCTCGCCAGCACCATGATCTGTAGGGCAACGGAGCCTGTTTCTGGGTCCAGGAACTGTGGGAAAAGAGCGAGGTAGAAAAGCGCAACTTTCGGGTTCAGCAGATTCGAGAAAACCCCCTGTCTGAAAATCACGACTAACGACTGTCGCTTGTTAGAAGATGACTGCGAAGAGAAGCTGTCGCGTGCCGTAAACGCCTGCCAAGCAAGATACAGCAGATAAGCCGCTCCGAGATACCTGACCAAGTCATAGGCATAAGGTATCGCTAGGAATAATTGTGACAGCCCGAGTGCCAGAATAATCGCGTGAAACGCCGATCCAGCAGAAACACCGAATTGCGTCACCAATCCAGCCATTCGACCTTGAGCCGCACTTCTTGCTGCGACCAGAATCATGTCAGGGCCCGGGGTCACGGCAAGCGCAAGGCTGGCAGCGCTGAAAAGAATGATTGTTTGAATGTCCATCATCTGGAACTCTCGGTTGAGAACATATGGCCACTCTTGCTCATCCGGCGGCTCAACACAAGAGCACGTTGATTTCGTTGCTAGAGTTCAACTCGCCTTAACCAGAACCGAATGCTAGGTCGCGCGTTCATTTAGGGCTACTGATGCTTCTCTTGAGCCGTTTCA
>CAZSSS010000012.1:7617-15533 GCA_964609255.1 uncultured Rhodobacterales bacterium | reverse complement strand
CACCGCCCATCACCGAAATCCGGCTATTCGGCCATGTCCACAGGAACCTCGGCGAGTAAGCCCGCCCCGACATCCCGTAATTCCCAGCCCCAAAAGAGCCGCCCACCAGCACCGTAATCTTAGGCACCGAAGCACAGGCCACCGCCGTCACCAGCTTAGCCCCATGCCGTGCAATCCCCTCAGCCTCATATTTTTGCCCCACCATAAATCCGGTGATGTTTTGCAAGAACACAAGCGGGATTTTGCGCTGGCAACACAGCTCGACAAAATGCGCGCCCTTGACGGCGCTTTCGCTGAACAAAACGCCGTTATTGGCGATAATCCCCACGGGAATGCCCTCAACATGGGCAAATCCACATACCAAAGTCGTGCCAAACCGCGCCTTGAATTCATCAAATTCCGACCCGTCAACAACCCGCGCAATCACCTCGCGAATGTCATACGGCACCTTTGGGTCCGCTGGAATAACACCCATCATTTCATCCGGGTCACTGGCCGGTGGCACCGGCCGTTGGCGCGCGATGCCGGCCCGTCCGGGTCGGTTGAGCGCGCCAACCGCCCCCCGCGCCAGCGTCAAAGCATGGGCATCATCATCCGCCAAATAATCCGCCACGCCCGACAGGCGCGTATGCACATCGCCGCCACCTAAATCCTCAGCCGACACAACCTCACCCGTCGCCGCCTTTACCAATGGTGGCCCCGCCAAAAATATAGTGCCTTGGTCTTTGACAATAATGGAAACATCCGACATCGCAGGAACATAAGCCCCCCCCGCCGTGCAAGACCCCATCACCACGGCAATCTGGGCAATTCCAGCCGCTGACATGCGCGCCTGATTATAAAATATCCGCCCGAAATGATCCCGATCGGGAAAAACTTCATCCTGATTAGGCAGGTTTGCCCCGCCAGAGTCGACCAAGTAAACACAAGGCAAATGGTTCTCCGCCGCGATCTCCTGCGCGCGCAGATGTTTCTTGACGCTCAAAGGATAATACGTGCCGCCCTTCACGGTCGCATCATTGCAAACCACCATCACAGGTCGCCCATGCACCAAGCCGATGCCGGCAATAACCCCCGCCGCTGGCGCCGCTCCGTCATACATCCCATGCGCCGCCAAAGCCCCGATTTCCAGAAACCAAGACCCGGCGTCAAGCACCCCCGCCACACGATCACGAGGCAACATTTTGCCGCGCGCAAGGTGGCGATTCCTGGAACCCTCGGAACCGCCGAGGAAGGCGATTTTGGCAACCGCCGCGATTTTTTCAACCCCACCTAAATGTGCTTCGGCATTCGCGTCATGGCTGAAAAATCCAACTACAGTATTAGAGCCAATTTTGCTCATTAGTAACCGTCATATCGAAATTCATCGCCCCAAAATGTTCCTTCGGCCATCGCGCCAGCTCCAAGCCTGATTCCCATCAAAAACATAATTTGATCATCCATCAGATTTGCGAAACATCCACCCATGTTCATCGAGTGTATAGAGCCAGAAGCAGTGGCCAAATTTGAGGTTGTGCAATGCGTATTACTGTAAGTTAGCCATGCGCGTTGTGAAATTCTGAGAGTTTCTTCCCGAGTCTGGAGAACATAATCTTGCTGCGTGGCGTCCCAAACGCTTAACGGGTCCCCATACGCAGCCTGATCATCAGCCCTGAGATAGGCTATCGCTTTTTGGTATTCATTATTTAAAACGGCGTCTGAAACTTTGTTGGCATCTCCCATACAAATATTTGCACCGGTCTGACCGCCGCCATAACGCGAGCTCTGCTGATAAGCTGAATCGTCACAATCCAATAGCGCCAACGGCAGCTCCAAACATTGACGTGCATCGTCATTGCTAAACGAGTTTTGAAAGCATCGTTGCACCTCTGCTGCGACTTGCCCAACTTCTACTTCTGACAGAGCCTGTGACATTGCTGGTCCAGCACCCAAAAATGCGGCACAGATTAAAGTAACTATTTCTTTTTTCATTTTGTATCTTTCATTATAAAAATTTTTATACGTCGGATCACCCCGTCGCCCTCATCAATTCCCGTCCGATCAGCATCCGCCTGATCTCGCTTGTCTGCGCGCCGATCTCCGTCATTCTGCGGCCAGCTCGTTTATGCTTTTCTGGGCATCTATCATGGTCCTTAAAATTTCGATCAGCCTGAAACCGGAATCCTCGAATGCACAGGCGCTTTCGGAGCCTCTGCAATACGGCAAACCACTTCTTGGCGCATCGAGCCGGTCCAGCACAGCTTGCGGCCCCATCTGCGACGCTTCGGGTAATGCGGTGATATCTGGAAAATCATTCCGCGTTGCCAAATACATTTGTTCCATCACGTCAGTTAGTTCCACATAACAGGCATCAGGGTTTTGATCGTATTTGCAAATTTCCATCATCGTCATAACGCAGAGCCGCCCATCGCTGGCCCCATATTCGTCCTCCCCGGCTTGCATTTGCCCCTCAACCGCCACAGAAATGCACTGCTCAAACCAATTCGGAAGATTAATATCAGCCAATGCAATGCTTGGCAGAAACATCAATAACGCAATTATCTTTTTCATTTTATCACCTTCATTTATTCCCGCCCGATCAACATCTGACGAATCTCAGATGTCCCCGCGCCGGTCTCCATTAGTTTCACTCTTCCCGCCAGATCAAATGCGTTTCACGCTCTCTTAATTCAAACAAGCGCTGCGCAACCCGCGGAGACATGCAAAATACCGGATCCTCAGCTTCGATATTTTGCAAAAAGTCGGCAAGGGGGGCGAAATGGCACTGAAATTCTATATACCTTAGCCAAGAATTTTGTTCGATAACGGCATTCTCGCGAAATTGGTGATTATTGCCAAGTCGATAAAAATCAGCTTTTAGAACACTGTCTCGCACATAAAGATGGTCTTCAAAGGCCGTTGCCATCGTGTATACGCGCTCAGCCTCCTCATTCACCATAAGCATCCAAATTTCAAATTCCTCATAACCGCAGCGCTCCCGAATGTAGCCTTGATCTTTGTCCTCAATGGTTTCGTTGCAAATCGTTGCCGCCAGCCCAACGCAGGCCACCATTTCATCCGCGCTTTCAGCATTGGCTGCGCATTGCTGTATCGAAAAATTCATCGCATTTTTGTCTTGCGCCGCCGCTAAATGCGGAATCCCGAGCAAGATAATAAGCAGTAGTTTCAACCTCATCCCGTCACCTTCATCAATTCCCGCCCGATCAACATTCGGCGGATTTCAGACGTCCCCGCGCCGATCTCCATCAGCTTGGCGTCGCGCATGATGCGGCTTAGGGGGCTATCACTCATATAGCCCGCGCCGCCCATGGCTTGAACGCCCTGGGTTGCGACCTCCATGGCTTTTTCTGATGCATAAAGCACGCAGCCTGCCGCGTCTTGGCGGGTCACTTGGCCACGATCACACGCGGCCGCCACCGCATAAACATAAGCCCTCGCGGAATTCATTGTGGCATAAATATCGGCAATCTTTCCCTGCATCAGCTGGAAATTTCCGATCTTTTCGCCAAATTGTTTGCGTTCATGCATATAGGGCATGATGTGGTCCAGCACCGCGTGCATCAGGCCAACGCCGATGCCGCTCAGCACTACGCGTTCATAATCAAGGCCGGACATCAGCACGTTTACGCCCTTGCCTTCTTCGCCCAGCACGTTTTCAAACGGCACTTCGACGTCTTCAAAAATCAGCTCAGCCGTGTTGGAACCCCGCATGCCCATTTTATCAAAATGCGGAGACGTGCTGAAACCTTTCATGGATTTCTCAACAATAAATGCAGTCATGCCGCGCGGCCCTGCGTCCATATCTGTTTTGGCATAAACCACCAATGTGTCCGCATCCGGCCCGTTGGTGATCCAGTATTTTGTGCCGTTCAGAACGTATTTATCATTGCGTTTTTCGGCGCGCAGCTTCATTGATACCACGTCCGAGCCTGCACCAGCCTCGGACATCGCCAAGGCACCAACATGTTCACCGGAAATCAATCCCGGCAGAAATTGGCGTTTTTGGTCATCGCTGCCATTGCGTTTGATCTGGTTCACACAAAGGTTTGAGTGCGCCCCGTAAGACAGCGCCACCGAGGCACTGGCCCGCGCGATTTCCTCAACCGCCACCGTATGGGCCAAATATCCCATGCCCGCGCCGCCGAATTCTTCGGGAACGGTAATGCCAAGCAAACCCAAATCACCCATCTCGCGCCACAACGCGTTTGGAAATTCATTGCTGCGGTCAATGTCCAAAGCCATCGGTGCAACCCGTTCTTGGGCCCAGCGATGCACCATCTCGCGCAAGGCCTCAATATCGTCACCCAAGGCGAAATTCATGGAAGCATGGAACATTGGTTTTCTCCGGCTTTTCGTAAACTGAACACATGTTCAGTTAAAATGCAAGGCAATTACGCAAAGAATATCCGCTCAACCATCCAATACGCCCCGATCAGCGCAATCACCACCGAGGCGGGAATGGTCACGAATTGTCGATACCACGGGCGGCGGGCAAACCAGAAACCGACAGCAAGAAAGCAAACCAGAATTACAGAAATCTGGCCGATTTCGACGCCGATATTAAACCCGACCAAAGCAGAAAGAAGCGTTTGTTGGGACACATTGGCGACATCCAAAAGATCCTCTCGCAGGATGGTCGCAAACCCTTGGCCATGCAACAGGCCAAAGACAAAAATAAGAATGGGTCGCCAACGGCTTAGGTGGCTCATGAAAATATTTTCGATGCACACATAAACGATTGATGCCGCAATCAGGGGTTCCACAATCGAGGCCGGAATGACAATAATTCCCAGCACCCCCAACGCCAGCGTCACCGAATGGGCCAGCGTAAATGTTGTGATCTGCCACATTAGCGGTTTTAGCCGCGTTGACAGTAAAAACAGCCCTGTAATAAACAAGATATGGTCCAGCCCCAGCGGGATGATATGGTAAAATCCGCGGATGGTATAATTGACCAGATTTGACCAGAACGAAATGACAGTGGCATCCGTTGTCAAGATCGGGTCGGTGACCTCCCCAGCACCAAGATAGTCGTTAAAATCATTGCCATCCCCCATCAAACGAATAATAATCTTGCCATATGCCGCGTCCCAGCCCAGCCGTAATTCGCGCGCATTGCCAATATCTCCGGTCACAATTACCGTGCTGTCGCGACGCAGGGCCAGGTCTCCGATCTCAGGGATTTCAACGGATATAACGGTGGATTGGGCTGGCTCACCATCCAACAACACCTTGATATTTCCTGCAAAAACAGATCGGTCAAAGCTGGCATCCAATGCTGCGGGCGGCAATGCGCGTAGCGTGTCATACTGGTCAGCATTGGGCGATTCTGTGGTGTTTTCTGCCTCGGATCCAATTTCGGCAATAATTGCTTCGAGGTTCAGGCGGATTTCCAGCCGGAATTGTCCGTTTTCCAAATACAAATCCGATATAGCGGGGCTTATTTCATGGGCGCTTGCCATTTTTGCCAGCGCCAAACATACTATGGTAACCATTGCCGCGAACCGCGCGATTTTGACAAACATGCCTCACTCCTCGTTTTTAGGGAAGCTTATGAATATCCTCAGCAAATTTCCAGCCTGCTTTTTAATAACCGCCAGTCTGGTTATTGCCAGCACCGCCGCCGCCCATGAATACTGGATCGCGCCGGAGAATTACAGGCTGGAAAGCGGTGACAGAATTATTGCCGACGTTATCGTTGGCTCAGATTTCAGCGGCGATACATATGCCTATTTCCCTGATAATTTCCACAGTTTTGATGTGACCGACGTTAATGAAACCCGCCCGATTGAGGGGCGGATTGGCGACACGCCTGCAATAGACATCGAAACCACCAGCGACGGGCTGCATGTGCTGAGCCAGTTTTCGACGACTAACAAAATTACTTGGTCAGAATTTGACAAATTTGACAGTTTTGTGCGGTCCCACGGAATGGACTGGGTTTTGCGTGCGCATGCAGAACGCGGATTGCCCGACACCGGATTTTCCGAAGGTTACACCCGGTTTGTCAAGTCACTGGTGGCCGTTGGCGATGGCGCAGGGGCGGACAGTTATGGCGGGATGTTCTTTGAACTGGTTGCCAACGCCAACCCTTATACTGACGACATGTCGGGGGGGTTGCCGGTTACTGTTTTGTTTCAGGGCGAACCATTGCCCAACACCCAAATTCATGTATTTTATCGCGCTGATCCCGCTGGAAGCGCGGTTAAATCAGCGGTTGTTGCCGATGAAAACGGGTTGGCCACAATTCCCAATTTTGGCGACGGCGACTATATGATAAACGCTGTCCACATGGTTATTCCCTTTGCCGCTGATACTGAACGCACCGGCGTTGTCTGGCATTCGCTTTGGGCGTCGCTAACATTTCAAATCGGGACAAATCCCTAGGGCTGAGCCGTCAAAACCCGTTGACCGCCTGAAATTCACGCACATAGGCAATAATTGCCACCAGATCTTCGTCGCTTACTTGGGGCTGCGGGGGCATGTCGCCAAATCTCCAGTGATGTTGTGATGCGCCGCGTTTTGCCGCCAGAACAAAGGCGATATCACCGTGATGCCCTGCCACGTAAACCCGGTTCAAAAAGGATGGCCCGTTATCGGTGCCCGCCAGATTGATGCCATGGCATGCCGCGCAGGTGCCGTTAAAGGCGGTCTCGCCTTTTATGCCCAGATCGGTCAGTTCGGGTATGACAACATCGTTTGATTGCGCCACGGCTTTTGGTCGTGACATCCCGTAATAGGCAGCACCGGCGATCAACGCTATGACGCTTGTTATGATGATTATTTTCTTCATTGTTTTTCTCCGTTATTGCCAGCCAAACCGTCCAGAATTGGGCAATCTGGGCGGTCATCTCCGTGGCATTTATCCACAAGGTTTGACAGCGTTGCCTGCATTGTCTGCAAGGCTTCAATCTTTTCGCCGATCTGGCCAAGATGCCTGCGCGCCATGGTTTTCACATCAGCGCTTGCGCGGTCCCGGTCTTCGTATAGCGAGAGCAAAGCCCGGCATTCCTCAACCGTAAAGCCAAGGCTGCGGGCCCGTTGAACAAATGCCAGTTTGTGCAAATGATCCACTGAGAAATCCCGATACCCGTTTCCGGCGCGGTCAGGTTTAATCAGGGCGATATCCTCATAATAACGAATGGTTTTTGCCGATAGGCCGCTTTGCGCGGCGGCGTCTCCGATATTCATCTAGACCCCTGCTTTCCAGCGTTTCAATAACAATGAATTGCCCACCACAAACACTGATGAAAACGCCATTGCGCCCCCCGCAAGCGCAGGGTTCAGCATTCCCGCTGCCGCAATTGGTATGCACACGACGTTATACCCAAAGGCCCAGAACAGGTTTTGGCGAATTTTGCGAGCGGTGGCTTTTGCAACGTCAAGTGCAGCCGCCACCAGGCGCGGGTCAGAACGCATCAGGATAAAACCGGCTGTTTCAATCGCCACATCAGCACCGCCGCCCATCGCGATGCCCAGATCAGCCAAAGCAAGGGCCGGAGCATCATTAACCCCATCGCCCACCATGGCAACATGGTGCCCGGCGCTCGATAATTTGGTAATTTCAGCGGCTTTATCCTCGGGGCGCATATCGGCAACGACCTGATCAATGCCCGCCTGTTTGGCAACCATGGCGGCGGTTTCCGCGTTGTCGCCTGTCATCAAAATGGTCATAATGCCTCGTTTGTGCAGCGCCTTGACCGCCAGCACCGATTCAGGGCGAATAGTATCCGCCAACGCGATCAACCCCAAAACCTTACCGGCCATAGCCAGCCAAATCACCGTTCGGCCGCCGCTGCGCATTTTGGCCGCCATGGCCCGTTGTGCATCGGAGATATCATCCGACACAAACCGCGCGCGGCCCATGCGATATTGCACATCGTCGATTGCTGCCTCGATGCCCTCGCCAGCGGTGG
>CAZSSS010000012.1:0-7607 GCA_964609255.1 uncultured Rhodobacterales bacterium | reverse complement strand
CCTCGGAGCTCGCGCTCTGCATTTCTCGAGTCGCCAGCGGTGGCGCGGGTCTGGCGAGGTTTTGCGGGCGAAAGACCGCGTTCCCGCGCCGCTGAAATCACAGCAACGCCCAGCGGATGTTCGGTGCCAGATTGCACCTGCGCCGCGAGGCTGAGAAATTCGTCCTTTGGCATCTCGAAACTGTTGATGGCCACCACTTTGGGTTTACCCAGTGTCAGGGTTCCGGTTTTGTCAAACACAACCGTATCGATCCCCCGCGCCCGTTCAAGCGTTTCAATATCCCGGATCAAAATACCCGCGCGCGCACCCGCCCCCGTGCCTGCCACCAGCGCCGTTGGTGTGGCCAAACCCAATGCGCAGGGGCAGGCAATAACCAGAACCGAGATCATTGCAACAAGCGCCGCCTCGGTGCTGGCACCTGCCAGCAGCCAACCGGAAAATGTCAGCGCTGCAATAAGAACAATCACCGGCACAAAAATGGCGCTTACGCGGTCAACCAGCTTTTGGATGGGGGCTTTGCCGACCTGTGCTTCCTCAACCATTGTGGCAACCCGCGCCAATGTTGTATCTGCCCCCACTTTCAGGGTTTTGATCTGCAAAACACCCCCCCCGTTAATAGAGCCGGCAATAACCGTATCACCGGGGCGCCGATGCACCGGCATCGATTCGCCCGTTATCAGGCTTTCGTCCAGCTCGCTTTCACCCGAGATGATTTCCCCGTCAACCGGCACCCGCCCGCCCGGGCGCAGCAAGGCCACATCCCCGGGGCGCACGGTCTCTATTTTCATTTCGGTTTCAACGCCGTTGCGCAGAATTATTGCGGTGTCCGGGCGCAGCCCCATTAATTCCCGCAAGGCCTGACTGGCTGAGCGTTTGGCCCGGCTTTCCATATATTTGCCAACCAGAATAAGCGTGATAACGATTGCGGCTGCTTCGAAATATAGCTGCCCATGGGCGGCCATACCCTGCGTAATTGTGCGCCACAGGCTGTAGAAAAACGCAGCCGAAGTGCCCAAAGCAACCAAAAGATCCATATTACCGGCACCATTTCGCAATGCCGACCACGCGCCCATGTAAAACCGCCGCCCGATAATAAACTGCACCGGAGCAGCCAACGCCAATTCCTGATAGGGGTTCAAATGATAGCCAAAGCCGGTAAACATTACCAACATTTGCCCCAATAGCGGCAATGAAAGAACGATGGCGGCGATCAGTTCCCATTTTTGGCGTCTAAGAAGACGCGCCTCGTCGGGGCGCTGCGCGTTTGTGGCTTTCTTTATTGTGGCGGTATAACCCGCGCTGGCAACAGCCGCGGTAAGTGCTGTGACATCCGTTTGCGCGGGGTCAAAACTGATTGTCGCGCTTTCCAATGCCAGATTGACATTGGCACTGGTTACGCCGCTGACCCCTTGCAATGCTTTTTCAACCCGGCCAGAGCAGCTGGAACAGGTCATGCCAGCAATGGCCATTTTGACGGTTTCCTGTGCTACATTTTGCGATTCCGCACGGACATCCACATTATTTGCAGCCGGTTTTTGAGGCTGGAAACCAGGGGTTTCATAGCCTTTGTCAACCACAATACCAACCACATTTTCTGCGGTGGTCAGGGCAGAATCAAAGGTAACCATCGCGCGGGCTTCCGCTAGGTTGACCACCGCTGAAACCACGCCAGAGGCCTCGTTAAGCACGCGCTCTACCTTGCTCGAACAGCCCTTGCAGCTCATGCCGGATATACCGAATTCCAGTTTTTCTATCTGCGCCATTCAACGATTCCTCTCGATTTGTGCCCAAGATAACCCTTCCAGTCACTGGAAGGTCAAGGCATGTTACGGATTTTCTTTAATTTTGGCGCAATGCTTGGTAAACCTCCCTAAAATCCGGAGCAAAACATGACCAACCCAGATTATACCACAATGCTGGACCAGGAAATTCACAGCTATTTGGACCTCAAGGCCGGTTTTGTGCCCGATGACCCTTCTCTTGCGAATATCCGTCTTGCTTATCGGAAATTTTGCGCGGCGATCCAGCCAGAATTGCCCGATGTTACCTTTAAGGAAAGCATCACAGGCGGTGTTCCGACCCGCAGATATTACGGTAAAGACAGCACCGCGCTTGTGGTGTTTTTTCATGGTGGCGGGTTTGCGATTGGCGATCTGGACAGTCACCATGCCATATGCACCGAGATTTGCGACCAAACCGGATTGGATGTATTGGCGGTTGATTACCGGTTAACCCCCGAGCACCCCTATCCGGCGCATTTTGACGATGCGCTGGCGGTGGTGGACGCGTTGGAGGGCAAAATCATTCTGGCAGGCAACAGTGCCGGGGCAACCTTGGCTGCCAGTGCAACCATGGCGCGCCGCGATAAAATTCACGGCCAGATGTTGATTTATCCGTGGCTGGACAAGCCCGGCGAACATGCCTCATTTACCGAATTTGCCAACGCGCCGGTCCTGACCGCGCAAGCAATTGTTGATTTCGAAGCCCTGCGTTTCAGTGGTCAGGTTCGACCTGATACACCGGGTTATTTCCCGCTTTTGGGGGATGATTTCAACGATCTGCCGCCCAGCTATGTTTCGGTGGCTCAATGTGACCCGCTGCATGACGAAGGGGTGTTGTTTAACACATTGCATATTTTTTCCGGCGGCCAATCTGTGTTGATGGAAGAACCGGGGTTGATGCACGGGCATTTGCATGCCCGCCACCATTCAATGCGCGCCGCAGAAGCATTTCAGCATATCATTGAAGGGTTTAAAAATTTGGCGGCGTGGCAAAAACCCTGATGCAGGCGGGTGGGGATGTTTGGCGCTGGAATGGCTCAGCAGACATGGCCTCGCTTCGCTCGGCAAATGGGGGCTGTTTGCCCCCTCGCGAGCTGGCGTCGCTCCCCCCAAGAGTATTTTCAAAACAAAGATGATTTCAAGAGCTTGGCCTTGTGCGATTGCCCCGCTATAAGCGCCCAAAACGGAGACATTTATGCGACAGGCAATCCAGACCCGCAAAACGGCGGAAACCGACATAACGGTTGAAATTAATCTTGATGGCACCGGGATCTATGATAACCGGACCGGCATCGGGTTTTTTGACCATATGCTGGATCAATTGTCGCGGCATTCGCTGATTGACATAAAAACCCGTGCCACCGGTGATTTGCATATCGACGATCACCACACGGTTGAAGACGTGGGTATTGCACTGGGCAAAGCGCTGGTTGAGGCCGTGGGCGACAAACGCGGTATCCGGCGATATGGCGAATGCCATTTACCGATGGATGATACATTGGTGCGCGCAGCACTTGACCTGTCGGGGAGGCCGTTTCTGGTGTGGGATGTTAAGATGACCGCGCCAAAAATCGGCGCGTTTGACACTGAGCTGGTGCGCGAATTTTTCACCGCACTGGCAATGAATGGCGGCATTACCCTGAATGTCACCAAGCTGAACGGCGTCAACAGCCACCACATTGCGGAATCAGCATTCAAAGCCGTGGCGCGTGCCCTGCGCGTGGCATTGGAAACCGATCCGCGCAAAGCTGACGCGGTGCCCTCGACCAAGGGCACTTTGTCGGAATGAAAACGGTTATTGTTGACTATAATTCTGGCAATCTTGCCAGCGCCGCCAAAAGTTTTGAACGTATGGCGGCGGAACTGGATGCCGGTGAAATCGTCGTGTCCTCTGACCCATTGGTGGTTGCAAGCGCGGACCGCGTGGTGCTGCCGGGGGTTGGCGCGTTCAAAGATTGCCGCGACGGGTTGCGTGGTTATGCGGGGCTGTTTGATGCCATCCAACAGCGGGTTATCCTTGAAGGGGCGCCGTTTCTTGGCATTTGTGTTGGCATGCAGCTTTTGGCCAGTATTGGCCGCGAACATGGCCATGACACCCAAGGTTTTGACTGGATCAGCGGCGAGGTGGTGAAATTTGCGCCCGATAACCCCGATTTGAAAATCCCGCATATGGGGTGGAACAACCTGATGATCGACCAGAGCCATCCGGTTTTGAAAGGCATCAATAACGGCGACCACGCCTATTTTGTGCACTCCTATCATCTTGAAACCAACGACCCGGCCCATGTCATCGCCCATACGGATTATGGTGGCAAACTAACGGCGGTGGTGGCGCGGGACAATATTATCGGCACGCAGTTTCACCCCGAAAAAAGCCAAGCCACGGGATTACGATTGATCGGGAATTTTTTGCGCTGGATGCCGTGATGGTCGCGGGGATACCCCCTCAGGCACAGCCTTTGCGCATATCCTCTGACTTGTTAAGTGTTTTGCGGCATATAGGAAAAATACCCAAAAACTATACTGGTTTTGACCAGCAGACCCAAACCATTAACCAAGCCGCCCGTAGGGTGCGTGTTTCCCACGCACCGCTAGTCCAGAAACTCCCATGTGTCTGCGCCGTCAAAATGCCGGACGCGAATATCCTTGATTTGGTCAGGTTCTGCCAAACGTAAATTCACCGCAAATCGTTTGCCGTCAACGCCTTGCCAATGGGTGATGCAGCCGCAGGTTTTGCAGCTGTGAAATTCGATGGATTTATCGCCCCAGCTATAGGTATGTGTCGCATCCTTTGGCGCGTTCAGCATCACGGATGTCATGGGGGGCTGATGCACCCAAAGCGCTGCGTAGCGCCGGCAGATGGAGCAATTGCAGGATACCATTTTCTCAGGTGTTTGTGCGATCTCAAACGTTACAGCGCCGCAATGGCAGGAGCCTTTGATCATTTGTTTTTTACCTTTACCGGTTTGGGTTTTAATATTTTAATATAGGCATAGCTATTTGAAAACACCCGTTGATCTTTGGGCCATCGCAGGCTCGGGGTTCCGGTTTCGTCCATAAAGCTGAATATCGGGATATGCGTCAATCACCCCATCATAAAGCGCCAGCTTTTGGGCGGGTGCCTTGGGTTTGGGCTTTGCCAAAATTAGTTGACCCGCGTCCATAGCCGTGGTGAAAATCGGATCAATAACAACGCTCCGGCATCTTGCACTTGGGCTGAATTCCGCTACAACGCGGTGAAGCGTTTTGGAGAGTTAGCAATGATCCTTTATCCGGCGATTGACCTAAAAGACGGCAACTGCGTGCGTTTGCTCAAAGGCGAAATGGACCAAGCCACGGTTTTCAGCAATGATCCGGCCGCGCAGGCTTTGGAGTTTCAAAATGCGGGTTGCGAATGGCTGCATCTGGTGGATTTAAACGGGGCATTCGCGGGCAAGCCTGTAAATGATCAGCCGGTTGAGGCCATTCTGGCAGCCTGTTCGGTGCCCGCACAACTGGGCGGCGGTATCCGCGATATTGCCACAATTGAACGCTGGCTTTCCAAGGGGTTGGCGCGCGTCATTCTGGGCACTGTTGCCTTGCGAGACCCCGATCTGGTCAAGGAAGCCGCGCGTTTATTTCCGCGCCAAGTCGCCGTCGGCATTGACGCGCGGAGCGGAAAGGTTGCGGTTGAAGGCTGGGCTTCGACATCGGATGTTGGGGCCGTGGACCTTGCGCGCCGGTTTGAGGATGCGGGGGTTGCCGCGATTATTTACACCGATATTGACCGAGACGGCGCAATGCAGGGACCAAATGTTGAGGCCACGGCGGCGCTGGCCAATGCGGTTACCATTCCGGTGATTGCCTCGGGCGGGGTGTCATCGATGGCGGATTTGCAAGCATTAAAGGATTGCGGCGCGCCGCTGGACGGGGCGATTTCGGGGCGCGCGTTATATGACGGGGCGATTGATGTGGCGGCTGCGGCGGCTTTGTTGAAAATTTAGGGGCAGCCGCCCCTCTTGCTGCGCAATTCACCCTGCGAGTATTTTGAAAAGAAGAAGCAGGGAATATTGAATTTCTCTGTTAGCTTGAGTATTAGCGAAATGAAACCAAGCTGGAGATTAGTAGAGTGCTTAAAACCCGCATCATCCCTTGCCTTGATGTCAAAGACGGGCGCGTTGTTAAAGGGGTCAACTTTGTTGATCTGGTTGACGCGGGCGACCCTGTGGAAACGGCCAAGGCATACGATGCCGCTGGCGCGGATGAGCTTTGTTTCTTGGACATCGCAGCCACGCTTGAAAACCGTGGCACCATGTATGATGTGGCGCGGCGCACGGCTGAACAATGTTTTATGCCCCTAACGATTGGTGGCGGGGTGCGGGGGCCTTCTGACGTTCGCAAGCTGCTTTTGGCGGGGGCAGACAAAGTCTCGTTTAATTCGGCGGCGGTGGCTGACCCTGAGGTCATCGCGGCCAGTGCCAACAGGTTTGGCAATCAATGCATTGTGGTGGCGATTGATGCCAAGACTGTGTCGCCCGGCAAATGGGAGATTTTCACCCATGGCGGGCAGCGGGCCACGGGGATTGATGCGGTTGAATTCGCCCTGTCGATGGAACGCAAGGGTGCCGGGGAAATTCTGCTGACAAGCATGGACCGTGACGGCACCAAATCGGGCTTTAACCTGCCACTGACCCGCGCGGTTGCGGATGCTGTGCATATTCCGGTGATTGCCTCGGGCGGGGTTGGCACGCTGGACCATCTGGTGGAGGGTGTGACACTGGGGCATGCTTCTGCGGTGCTGGCGGCCTCGATTTTTCATTTTGGCACCTATACGATTGCGCAAGCAAAACAACATATGCAGGAGGCCGGCGTGCCGGTGCGGATCTAATGGCAAATGTATTAACGCGCCTTGCGCGCACAATTGAAAGCCGCAAGGGCGAGGACGAGAAAAAATCCTATGCGGCGAAATTATTCGCTCGCGGCCCGGAAAAATGCGCGGAAAAATTTGGCGAAGAGGCCGTCGAGGCCATCATCGCTGCCGTAAAAAACGACAAGAAAAACCTGACCGAAGAAGCCGCCGATGTGCTGTTCCATATGCTGGTCATGCTGTCATCACGCGATGTGAAATGGAATGATGTTCTGGACGAGTTGAAACGCCGTGAAGGCATATCGGGCATTATTGAAAAGCAATCGCGCAAAAAATAAGGGCCCGCAAAGGCCCCTATTTAATCAAATTGTCAGGTGCATTACGCGGCGGCGGCTTGTGCCTGACGCTCGCTCTCCTCACGGGAAAGCGCGACCGAGGTGCGCACCCCGCGCCCCACAAACGACATCATGCCACTTACGCAGCGTTCATTCGGGTCGATACCGGCACACATCAGAACCTCGCGTCCATCGCGTGAGCGTGCCCAACGGGCAATCACTTCGGTGCCGTTACCGTATTTTTTATCATCCGCAATCGCATCGTCCAATGCTGCCAACACAACGGCGGCAAACAGTTTTTGGGCGCGGGCGCCCTGGTCATTGGCATAAGCGGTTGAATCAACGAAATCGAACATCTCGCCGCTCCTTCTTATTATTTCAATTGGTGTGCAGTGCAATATGCCGATTTTTAGAGGCATAAGTAGTGCAATTACTGCATACCAGATATGACTTATACGCATACCATCAGCATAAGTCACTAAAATTCGTCTGGTATCTGATGGATATTTTGCAAAACAGTCAAACCAACTGATGGGTAAGGCGTTGTTTATCAACAGTTTTACCAAATTGTAAACAAACCCTGAATGGAAAACCATGCGCTTTCCTGCAATTATCGGGCCGCATTTCCGACCCATTGACCTTTGG
>CAZSSS010000011.1:0-15540 GCA_964609255.1 uncultured Rhodobacterales bacterium | reverse complement strand
AATGATACGGCTGAGGAAGGCATGAGTTTGCCACAGATTCAACCGGCTGAAACGAATGAACAAGCCACCGACGTGACTGACGACACATCAACACAATCCGATGACATTAAACCGTTGTCGATTGAAATGTTGCAGGCGCTTCAAAGCGGCCTGTCGCGCGCAGAAAAGCGGACCATCCAGCACGGTTTGCGTGATTTCGGATTTTACTCAGGTCTGATTGACGGAATTTTCGGGAATCAAACCAAATTTGCCATTGAGGCTTATCAGGAGTCGATTAGCGCTGACATAACGGGCGTTTTATCAATAAGCCAACTGAACACTTTTATTAATTGACGCGCGGCCCGCGTATCCGTTTTGGTTCTGCTGTAAACTATGCTAGGTGAACCAGTATATACTGGGCTGAGTCGCGGGGTTATTTCAGTGATCCGATTGTCTATTCTGTTGTTTTGCATTTTTATGCAGCCTTTTTCGGCCTTGGCTCAGAACCGGGTTGCGTTACTGGTTGGCAACGCAAATTACGACAATCCCGAACTGGTATTGCTAAACCCGGTCAATGATGTTGTCGCGCTGACCGCCGCACTGGAACTGCTTGGCTTTGAGGTATCAACAGCCATTGATCAAAACCGCGCAGCCATAGAAACCGCGCTGGCGACGTTTCAGGAAACCGCTAAAAACGCTGATATGGCCGTGTTTTTCTTTGCAGGGCACGGGGTGCAATTGAATGGCGAAAATTACCTGATTACGCGTGAATTTGATACGGTGAACGAAAATTCGCTGCAAGCCGCCGCCCTGACCATGAGCGCGGTAACCAACGCGCTTAATGAAGCATCCCCCGAGGTCGGCATTGTTATTCTTGACGCCTGCCGCAACAATCCTTTTGTCGAAACAGGGCAGGTTGTGCAGGGGTTGGCGCGATCGCGCGGGGGGCCGGGGTTGCTTATTGCTTATGCCACTGATCCTGGCAATGTTGCCTATGATGGCACCGGCGAAAACAGCCTTTTCACCAGCGCCATTGTCAACCACATTTCAACGGATGGTCTGGATGTGCGCCTGATGTTTGGCCGAGTGCGCCAGCAGGTTATTCTGGAATCGCGCGGTGCGCAAATCCCCTGGGTCGAAGAAGCCGTGCTGGGCGAGCATTTTTTCGCCGCGCGCGCGGGTGTTGTTGTGGCCAACAGCCAATATACCCGCGAATTGCAACAATGGCGCCAGATTTCCGCGCAAACAGAAATTGAACCATTTCAGGCATATCTGGAGGAATTTCCAGACGGAGTATTCCACCAATTTGCCAGTGATCGCATAACAATGATTAGGCAAGCGCGGGCGGCGGGCGCGCCCTCTGGGCAATCCAGCCTTGAAATATTGGAGGCCGAATCGCCTGACCGTATCGAAGCAGCCTTGGGCGTGCTTGGATTTTTACCGGTCACGCGGGATATTTCGGATGCGTCGCTGGCGGCTTTGGCGGCTGCGTTTGATCTGTATCGTTCACAATTGCCAAACCCCGATGAGGTCAGCGTTGATCGGCTTTATCAGGATGCAGCACGCATGACGATTTTTCTGGCGGCAACAACTGCACAGCAATTGCGCACAGATATCGTGGCATTGTCCAGCATTGACCGGACATTGAAAATTGCCAATGACGCCTATCGGCAAATTGAAATCATTGCTGAAACCAACGACGCGGCAATTCCATTGCTTGCAACCGCCCAGAATGACATTACCGCGATTGAGGCAAATCTGGCCGCTGTCATGGATCGACTGGACGAAAGCCGGTTATATTATCAGCAATTGATCGATCGGGCGCATGCACATTTTCCTGACCGGATTGATGCCTCCTTGATGGAGACCTCAACCCAGCAATCAAACCTGAGCCATCTTGAACAACGGCTTGCACGCGACGCGGCATTGTTTATCAGCCATGTTCAGAATTCGACCG
Source organism: uncultured Rhodobacterales bacterium (assembly GCA_964609255.1). Classification (GTDB taxonomy): domain Bacteria; phylum Pseudomonadota; class Alphaproteobacteria; order Rhodobacterales; family Rhodobacteraceae; genus UBA3077. The sequence continues at coordinate 13,604 of CAZSSS010000011.1, read as the reverse complement.
AACAGACCAAAGGCACATATTCATGGCTTATCGACTTTTTGCCGGTAAACTGAATTTGAAACAGTAAAATATGTTCCGATTTGGCGGAACACGTAAAATTAGGGGATAACATATGTTTTTTTCGCACCACAAAAACCCAATTCGCCACGGAGCAATGTGCATTTTGCTGTCTGGATCATTAATTTTGGCCGGTTGTGGCGGGGGGGCAGGTCGGGCGCCGGAATTGCCCTCCAATCCCTCTGCAGCCGAAACCGAACTGCATGACCGCTCAGCCGCGATGACAAAAACAATTGTTGAGGCCATTGCCGTGGGTGCTTTAGCGGGCGCTGCTGTGGGGCTGTTTGACCGAGATGTCGACGGTAATGCGTATGGTGAACTTGGCCTTGGCGGCTATTTGCTGGCCGGAGCATTGGCCGGTGCGGTTGCGGGAACATATGTCGGATTTTTGCAACGTGATTTTGCAAATAAAGAAGCCCGGCTTGAACGCGCGCGCGCTGACATACGCGCCAATAATGCGGAAACACTGGCCACATTGCAGGTTATGCAACGGGTGCTGGACCAACAAACCCGCGAATTGGATGCCCTGCGCGCAGCCGTTGCTGCCGGCACTGTTGATTCGGCGCAACTGGATCGTGAAATTGAAAATGCACGCCTGAACCTGCACGAAATGGAGCAGGCCGCAGATGGTGCCGCCGCCCGGTATAATGGGTTTAAAAAGGCGCGCCGTCTGGTTGCTGTGCGTGGCGGGGAAAATATAGATGACGAACTTGCCGTGCTGAGCGAAAGAATAGCCCAAATGCGGCAAGTGGCCGATGATCTATCCGAGCAAATTTAACAGGGAAATTATCATGAAAAAAACAATTATTGTGATGGCTGCATTAACGCTTGCGGGATGCGAAGGCAGTGGCGACCCCGCTGATGGCGGGTTTTTGGCGGGCATTTCGGGCATTTCCGGTGGCGGGTATCAGGCGCGGGTTGACCAACAACAAGCAGCCTTGGACCAAGAACAAGCAACGGCGGCGGCACTCGAAGCACAGCGCGCGCAGCTGGCCCAGAATTCCGCTGATGTTGCCGCTGAGATCACGCGTTTGCGCGGGGTTCACACCCAATTGCGACTGGATATTTCGGCCAAAGTTGCAGCGCTGCGCGCATCGGGGGTTACCTTGACCAGCACCATGACCCAGCGTGTTAACGCGGTTGTCAATAATTCACCCAGCGGCAGCAGTGACGCTGCGCGTTTGGCCGCCTTGCAGACCGCCATCGCTGACGCACGCGCCTTATCAAGCGACTTGGCGCGGTTGTCCTAAAATCTTAGTTCGCGCCGTCGGGGATTTGCCCAAGGCGGCGCCAAGCTTCAATTTTTTCGCGCGATACTTGAAAATGCATCGAATCCTCGCGGCCAAATCCAGCCCCCCAATACCAGCCTTCTTTGTGGAAGAATTCCGCAAGTAAAATAAGGCCCAATTGGGTGCGATCATCCCCCAGAACATCCAGTTGCCCATCGATATTAAGGTCAACCGACAGGCCAAAAGCATGGGTTGATATCGATGTTTCTGAGCCACGGATAAGACGCACACACAGCGATCCGGCTGTTGAAATGCGTGCATACAGCTCTGGCTCAAAGATCTGCACATTACGAAATACCTGTCGCAGGGAAATGATGGCGGGTTCCAGCATTGTTACGCGAATGGGGCCAACATCGACAGTTTGCACCAGATCTTTGAGGATCGGGTTGGTCATCGGCGCGCAATCTGCGGTCATTTCCGCGCGCGGCGGGCCGAATAACCCGGTTAAATAGCTGGAGCTGGAATTGGTCAACCCCTCGTTTACATTGCGCCGATCCGCGATCAGGGCGACTTGTGAAAAACTGTCCATCAAGCTGTCCGAGGTCTCAACCGTATCGGAATAGGTTGTGGTGTCATTGCTGGCACCGCGCGCCTGCAACACCTCAACCTGTTGGGCCATATTGTTGAAATTGATGGTCAGCGCTTTGACCTGGTCTTGCATCTCGGTGAATTCTTCACGGCTGGCAAAATCCTGGTTGGTCCAAAACAGATAATGCGCCAGATACCAGCCACCAGGGGCGGCTAGAATGGCGAATACTAACAGAAAACTGATTACTTTCATTGGGATCCCCGTCTTGGTTTTGCGCAGGCTAAGCATTTTGCGTGACCGAGTCGATGGATAACCCCGGATTGGCGCAGTATTAATTTTGCCAGCCCGGAATCCGGCAAATTTTGTGAAGCAATAGTTAATCCCCCAGAAACAATAACATTTTTTGAATTTAACTTATTGCCCGATTGATGTTTTCAGCCTAGAGTGATGCAAAAATATGTTAAAGATTGCACGCGGGGCTTTGGCCGCAAACCGTGTCGGGGGAATGTATGGAAATTGATGTTGATGCATTACTGGCGGAATTTGAAGGGGATTCACCTTGCGGGGAAGATCTGGAATATGACCCCGATTTCATCGAACTTGAAACCATCGCCACCCCCAAAGAGGAACAGCAGGTTGGCGATGCCGTCATCGCCGCTGAGGATGTCGATTTTTCCAAAGTTGCGTTAATGGCGTTGTCCGTGCTTGAGCGCAGCAAAGATTTGCGCGCTGCGGTATATCTGTGCCAAGGGGCGCTTTATTCCGAAGGGTTCATTCCGTTTGAACGGGCCATGGCGTATATTCACGGCGTGTTGGACCGCTATTGGGATAAGGTTTACCCGCTGCTGGACGATGAGGATGACGATGATCCGACAATGCGGGTTAACGCGCTGCGCGGTCTTGCCAGCCCGGATGCGGTTTTGCGCGCGGTAAAACGAGCCGCCCTGACGGATAGCCGCGCAATGGGGCGCTGGTCAATTCGCGATATTTCAGTGGCTGAGGGCGAAGTGCCAAAGCCGGCCAATATGGAAACCGCGCCCGACACCGCAACAATTTCTGCAGCATTTCAGGACACCGACCCGGATACCATGACCGCAATCCGCGAAGCCATCAGCAATTCAAGGGAGCATTTGAAAAACATCAATGCAATTCTTGACGACAAAGTCGGGTCCTATGGCCCGGATCTGAGCGAGCTGGACAAGCTGTTATTTAAGGCGCAAGGCGCAATCAATAAGGTTTTGGGCGGCGAGGAGGCCGATATGCCGGGCAATGACGGTAAAACCGATCAGACCGCATCAGCCGCGCCAACCGCGCAGGGCGGGGCGATAAACGGCACCATAAATTCAACCGATGACGTGACCCGTATGATTGACAGAATATGTGAATATTATGCACGTTCTGAGCCCTCCAGCCCGGTGCCGATGATATTACAACGGGCGCGTAAACTTGTGGCAGCGGATTTCATGACGATCATGGAAGATATCGCGTCCAACGGAATGGAACAGGTCAGAACAATCAGTGGCATTCGTGAGGACGGGTATTAACCGGTTGCGCAAAAATAATGAAGATTAGGGATTTTAAGGAAGGAAACCAACAACATGGCGAGTAGTCAAAAATTTATAGCACGGAACCGCGCCCCGCGGGTTCAGATCGAATATGATGTGGAACTGTATGGCGCTGAGAAAAAGATTCAGCTGCCATTTGTAATGGGGGTTATGTCTGATCTTTCCGGTAAATCAGAGGAACCGCTGCCCGGCGTTGCGGATCGGAAATTTCTGGAAATCGACATCGACAATTTTGACAGCCGGATGAAATCCATGAAGCCTCGGGCGGCCTTTACGGTGCCCAACACCCTAACGGGTGAGGGCAATATGGCGGTTGATATCACGTTTGAAAGCATGGACGACTTTAGCCCAGCCGCGATTGCGCGCAACGTGGAACCGCTGCGCAAATTGCTGGAGGCCCGCACCCAATTGTCAAACCTGACAACCTATATGGATGGTAAAACCGGCGCTGAGGATCTGATGGCAAAAATCATGCAGGATCCGACATTGCTGAAGGCGCTGGGATCAACCCCGAAACCAAAAAGCGACGACGGGGAGGCTGAATAATGGCTGAAGCAAAAACCGAAAGCCAAGACGGCGCAGCGGAATCGATCTTTGCAAATGATGATTTTGCAAATCTGTTGCAAAAGGAATTCAAACCTAAGTCGGGCACAGCCAAAACCGCCGTTGAGGAGGCCGTAAAAACGCTGGCGCAACAAGCGCTGGCCAATACCGACCTTATTTCAGACGACGCGCTGAAAACCATTGAGGGCATTATTGCCCAGATTGATCAAACCCTGACCGAACAGGTTAATTTGATTATCCACAATGAGGAATATCAAAAACTGGAAAGCGCGTGGCTCGGGCTGTCATTTTTGGTGAATAACACCTAAACCGATGAACAGCTTAAAATCCGGGTTATGAATATCTCGAAAAAAGATCTCGGGAAAACCATGCGCAAGTTCAAAGGCACTGCCTGGGATCAATCGCCTATTTTCAAAAAACTGTATGAGGAAGAATACGGCCAGTTTGGCGGTGAACCGTTTGGCTGTATCATGGGGGATTATCATTTTGATCATTCGCCACCCGATGTGGAATTACTGGGGGAGATGTCCAAGGTTGCGGCGGCGGCGCATGCGCCGTTTCTTACCGGTGCTGACCCCTCGCTGATGCAAATGGATAGCTGGGGTGAGTTGGCCAACCCACGGGATTTGACCAAAATTTTCTCTACCCCTGAATATGCTGCATGGCGCAGCCTGCGCGAAAGCCAGGACAGCCAGTATCTGGCGCTGGCAATGCCGCGTTTTCTGGGGCGTCACCCTTATGGGGCCAAAACTGACCCTGTTGAGGAATTCGCCTTTGAGGAGGATACCGAGGGCGCCGATAGCGGCGATTATTCATGGGTCAACGCGGCTTATGGTATGGCGACCAACATTACCAAATCATTTAAGCAATACGGCTGGTGCACGCGCATCCGCGGCGTTGAATCCGGTGGTGCGGTTGAGGGTCTTCCGACCCACACTTTCCCGTCGGATGACGGCGGTGTGGACATGAAATGCCCGACCGAAATTGCAATTTCTGACCGGCGTGAGGCAGAGCTTGCGAATAACGGCCTGATGCCGCTTGTTCACCGCAAGAACTCTGATCTTGCTGCATTTATTGGCGCGCAGTCGCTGCATAAACCGGCTGAATATGATGACCCGGATGCAACAGCAAATGCGAATCTTGGGGCAAGGTTGCCCTATTTATTTGCAACTTGCCGCTTCGCTCACTATCTGAAGTGTATCGTAAGAGATAAGCTAGGCTCGTTTAAGGAACGGGATGATATGCAAAATTGGTTGCAGACCTGGATAAATGACTACGTAGACTTCAACGCCGACATTTCGTCGGAAGAGGTTAAGGCACAAAAACCGTTGGCCGCCGCTGAGGTGGTCGTCGAGGAGGTCGAGGGCAACCCCGGTTATTACTCCTCGAAGTTTTTCCTTCGCCCGCACTATCAGCTTGAAGGGCTGTCAGTTTCGCTCCGTTTGGTGTCGAAGCTACCGTCTGAGAAGTAACGATGGTATAAGAACGCAACGGGGGGTCACCCCCGGGGCACGACTCAACATAGAGAGCCACAACGTAAACATCATTAGGAGATGAAATAATGGCATTTGACGCATTTTTCTATTTTACTGCCTCGGCAGACCAATCCAAAGTTCCCGGAGAAACGCAAGATGAGGGTTTCAAAGACAAAAAAGCCTTTGAACTTATCAGCTTTTCCATGGGTGCTGAAAACAACATCAACATCGGGTCGTCTTCGGGCGGCGGTGGCGCTGGTAAAGCCACGTTCAAAGAATTCAGCTTTACCAAAAAAACCGACCTTGGTTCGCCGGGTCTGTTTCAACAACTGACTGTTGGCCGCCACTTTGAGGAAGCAATCGTTGAATTGCGCCGCTCTGGCGGGTCAACCGATAAATCAGGCGCGACGTTCATGAAATTCTCGTTCAAGCACGTAATGGTGCAGGACATTGAATGGTCGGGTTCTGATGGCGACGATATTTGCGAGGAAAGCGTTACCTTGCAATATGGCGCAATGAAAGTTGAATATATTCCGCAAAAAGCCGATGGATCAATGGACAGCTCCAATTCGAAGCTTGCCGAGTGGAGCCGTGTCAAAAATACCGCTCAATACGCGGTTACTTGATTCTGCATATTTGTGGCTGGAACATTCCAGCCACAAAACACCGCCATTTGCCACGCCCGATCATATCGTATCGGGCGCGGTTTTTGTAATCGGGAAGGGTTCACATGTCTGCCGAAGAAATGCTTAAAACTGGCAACCTGAAAGACACGCTGGATGCGCTTACAGCAAGTGTCCGCAAAGACCCGTCAAACCCCAAACACCGGATATTCCTTTTTCAGCTATTTTGCGTTTTGGGTGAATGGAAACGCGCGGTAACGCAGCTTAAGGTTATTGGTGAAATGGACCCGATTACCCTGCCCATGGTGCAAAGCTATCGTGAGGCGATCATCTGCGAAATGATCCGCGAGAAAGTATTCACCGGCGAAAAAGCCCCGATGATTTTCGGAGAGCCGGAAGAATGGATTGCCGAGCTAATACAAGCATTAGAGCCGCTAAATCGCGGGGATATTAAAGCGGCCGCAACGCTGCGTGATGCGGCCTTTGAAAAAGCGCCCGGTTCAAGCGGAACGGTTGACGGCACAAAATTTGAATGGATCGCTGATGCTGACATGCGGTTGGGACCGGTGCTGGAACTGGTGATGAATGGCAATTATTATTGGGTTCCGTTTGCCAGCATCAAAAAGCTGACCATGGAAGCCCCGATTGATCTGCGCGACAGCGTCTGGACGCCTACACAAATTACATGGCTTAATGGCGGGGAGGTCGTCGGGTTTATTCCGACCCGCTATCCCGGGGCCACGCAATCTGATGATGATCAGGTCAAGCTGGCGAAAATTACCGATTGGCAGGATCTGGGTGAAAACACGTTTATTGGCAAAGGCCAGCGGTTATTTGCAACCGATGCCGGTGATCTGGCGCTGATGGATATACGCGAAATCGTGTTTGACGCAGAGGTGAAAACCGATGATCCTGCGCCCGAACCCTCGACAGATGCGGAAGGCGATGATGGCTGATCCCGGAATAACCGAGCGGCTGCAACCGTCGCTTTTGGACCGGTTGACGGATAATAATCCCACCGAAATAAAGGAATCCGCGTCAGAGCGGGTGATCGACATGCGCCGCTTGCGAGAGATCGTTTTGCGCGATCTAGGCTGGCTGCTGAACACCGTGAACCAATCTGGCGACATCGACGAAGAAGAATTCCCCTATGCGGCAAAATCAACGCTGAATTACGGCATTGTTGATATTTCGGGCAAACGCTCGGCTGAGGCACGCCCGCATGAATTGGAACGCCTGCTGGAACGGGCCATCGAAAGTTATGAGCCACGCATTGTTGCCGGTTCTCTGGCTGTGAAATTCTCAAATGTTGCGGGGGCGTCACGATCAAAGATTGTGTTTAATATTCAGGCCGATCTGTGGGCGCAGCCGGTTCCTCTGGAAATTTTCATGCGAACCGAGCTGAGCGTTGCATCGGGCGATATGAAGGTGGTGAAAGCCTGACATGGACACACGCATCCTAAAGAAATATGAGGAAGAACTGGCGTTCATGCGCGAGATGGGGCAGGAATTTTCCGAATCCTATCCCAAAATCGCATCGCGTTTGGGCATGGACGGCGTAGAGATCCAAGACCCGTATGTGGAACGCATGATGGAAGGCTTTGCCTTTCTGGCGGCGCGGGTTCAATTGGAGCTGGACCTGCAATACCCGGTTTTAACCCAGCATTTACTGGAAATAGTTTATCCGCATTATCTGGCACCAACCCCCAGCATGTTTATTTCGCAATTTGTGCCTGACCCGGCCCAAGGCAGCATGGAAGAAGGTTTCTTGCTGAAACGTGGCACGCAGTTGCGCAGCCCGCTGCGCGATGGTGATAACACCTCGTGCCAGTTCCGCACAGCGCATGATGTCACCCTGTGGCCCATCGAAATTATCGAGGCTGAATATTTGGACGGGCGCGGTGAGGTCGTGGCGGCTGGCGTTGGCGAAAATCGCAAAACCCGCGCGGCCATTCGCTTGCGCCTGAAAGCCATCGGCGAGGCCGAGCTTAGCAAATTACCGATTGAGGATCTGACCCTTTATATGACCGGCGTCGGTTGGGAGCCATGGCGGCTTTATGAACATATTGTCAATGACGGCATGTCGGTGTCGGGCAAATCAACCAACCCACGCGCGGATTGGGTCTATGAAAACCGGTTCAACACCATTGAGGCAGTGGGATATGACCCCGAACACGCATTGCTGCCTTTCCCGGGGCAAAGTTTTGACGGCTATCGGTTGCTGCAAGAATATTACGCGCTGCCAAACCGATTTTTCTTTAGCAAAATTGGCGGGCTGAAGCCGATTATCTCAAAAGCAGCGGATGAAAAAACCGTTGATGTGTTTATTCTTTTGTCACAATCGGTGCCCGAACTTAAGCCGGTGATCAACCCCGAAGCCTTTGAATTATTCGCCTCGCCAGCCATAAACCTGTTTGAGAAACGCTGTGACCGGGTGCATATTTCGGGGCGGGATGTTGATTATCATATTGTCCCGGACCGCACAGCCCCGATGGATTTTGAAATATACGAGATCAAAAAAGTCAAAGGGATCAGCAGCGAAGGTCAGGATGACGTTGATTTTGAAGCGTTTTATTCATCCAATGATTATACCGCCGCCGGAGAGGCCTATACCGCCTATTATTCTTTGCGCCGCCGTATGCATCAACGCTCGGAGCGGCAACGGCTGAAAGGCACGCGCACGTCATATCTGGGCGCGGATGTTTTTGTTAATCTGGTGGATCAGATGCAAGCGCCGTATCGCGGCGATGTTGAACAGATTTCGGTGCAGGCGACATGCACCAACCGAGATTTGCCAATGCTGTTGCCTATTGGCACGGGCATATCCGATTTTGACCTGCTGGATGGCGGCCCGGTCAGCGCGGTGCGCGCCCTGACCCCGATAACCCGCCCGCGTGCCAGTCTGGCGATTGAAGGCGACAGCGCATGGCGGCTGATTTCGCATCTTTCGCTAAATTACCTGTCAATCTCGGAAACCGACCGGGGCGAACCGGCGGCGGCGCTGCGCGAATTGCTGGGTATTTATGGCCCGCTTGGTGACAAAACCTTGGCCAAACAGCTTGAGGGGATCGTCAAGGTCTGGACCAAACCGATTGTGCGGCGCATGGCGGACGAAGTGCTGTCAACGGCGGTGCGCGGCCTTGAGGTCAACGTTGAATTCGACGAGAGCTTTTATGAGGGCACGGGCGTTTATGTTTTGGGCGCGGTGCTGCAAAAGTTTTTTGCAAAATACGTATCGATAAACAGTTTTACAGAGACTGTGATTCACAGTCCTGACAGAGGGGAGATTGCTCGGTGGCCAGCAACAAGCGGAAAAAGGCGGGTGATCTAAGCCGCTTTCAGGCGCTTCAGGACCACCCCGAACGATTTCATATCTTTCAGGCATTACGCCTGATCGAAACCGCCTATCCAGACAGGCCGCGCCTTGGCCAGTCACGGCGACCCAGTCAGGATGCGGTGCGCCTGAAACAACAGGTTGATCTGGCGTTTGCGCCCTCAACGGTGGTGAAATTCAGTGCCAGAGATGAAAAAACCGGTAAGGCCGGAGAGTTTTCACAATTTATGTTCGGGCTTTTTGGACCCAACGGGCCATTGCCGCTGCATATTACCGAATATGCTTTTAACCGGTTGAAATCGCACCGGGATCCCACATATGCCGCCTTTGCGGACATGTTCCATCACCGGATGTTAAGCCTGTTTTACAGGGCCTATGCCTCAGGAGAGCCGACCTCGTCTTTTGATCGCAAAGACGAGGTTGACCTTTTTGGCCAAAAGGTTGCGGCATTTGCCGGCCTGCGCGGGCCGGGTTTTGCTGATCGGGATGAAATGCCGGATCTGGCAAAATTGCGTTATGCGGGGCGGTTGGCCCATGGCACCCGCAACGAGGAGGGGCTTTTGGCGCTGATTTCCGGGTTTTTCGGGGCCGAGGTGACGTTGGAATCATTTGTCGGTGCCTGGCTGGAATTGGATGAAAAAGACCTGTGGGAATTGGGCAACCCCAATCGACCTGCAAAACTGGGGCAGTCGGCCTCAATCGGGGCAAAGGTCTGGTCGCGCCAAGCAAAATTCCGGTTTCGCGTTGGGCCGGTTTCGCTGACGGAATATAAACGCTTGTTGCCCGGCGGCAAAAGTCTGGAGCGCCTAAAAGCGTTGGTGCGCAATTATATGGGCGACGTTCTAATGTGGGACGTTAATCTGGTGCTAAAGGCTGGCGAAGCGGAAAAAACCACGATTGACGGATGTCATGGCCTTGGCTGGACAACATGGCTGGGCACCCCGCCAAAAGAAAAAGATTTGGACGACCTGCATATTTGTGTTTGAATAAAGAAAAGTTTTTGGAGGAATGAAAAATGAGTGAGATCAGTCGCGTAGCCCTGTTTGGCAAGCTCAATAAACTGGGATATAAAGGCATTGAGGGGGCCACGGTTTTTTGCAAAATGCGTGGCAATCCGTATGTTGAAATCGTGCATTGGCTGCACCAGATTTTGCAAGGCCAAGACAGCGACATTCACCGTATTATTCAACATTTTGACATGGATGCAGGGCGTGTGGCCAAAGATTTCACCGATGCGCTGGACGCATTGCCGCGCGGTGCCAGCAGCATTTCGGATCTGTCGCAGCATCTGGAAGATTCGGTTGAACGGGGGTGGGTTTATGCCAGCCTGATGCATAAATCACCGCAGATTCGCACGGGGCATCTGATTTTGGGCATGGTGAAAACCAAAACCCTGATCCATGTGCTGACCGGAATTTCCAAAGAATTCCGCAATGTCAAAGCTGACGAGCTGGCGGATGATTTCTTTGATATTTGCGCAGGCTCGCCCGAGGATGGTCTGGCCCCCCAAGATGGCATGGTCGGCGGCGGCGCAGTGCCCGGTGAGGCCTCGGGTGCCATGGCCCCCGCACAAATGGGCGCCGGCGAGGCCTTGGATGCCTATTGCACCGACCTGACCGAAAAAGCCCGCAATGGCGAAATTGACGCGATTGTTGGCCGCGATGAGGAAATCCGCCAGATCGTTGATGTGCTGATGCGGCGACGCCAAAACAACCCGATTCTGACAGGCGAAGCGGGGGTTGGTAAAACCGCCGTTGTGGAAGGTTTTGCGCTGCGCATTGCGCGGGGCGATGTGCCACCAGCCTTGCAGGGTGCCAAATTGCTGGAACTTGACGTGGGCCTGTTGCAAGCTGGTGCGTCGATGAAAGGCGAGTTTGAAAACCGCCTGAAACAGGTGATTGAGGAAGTTCAGCAATCCGAAGTGCCGATCATTATGTTTATTTACGAAACCCACACTCTTGTGGGTGCAGGCGGCGCGGCGGGCACGGGCGATGCGGCCAACCTGCTGAAACCGGCATTGGCGCGGGGCACCTTGCGCACCATTGGCGCGACCACTTGGGCGGAATACAAAAAACATATTGAGAAAGACCCAGCCCTGACACGGCGTTTCCAAACCGTTGTGGTCGATGAACCCGATGAGAAAAAAGCAATTTTGATGATGCGCGGCATCACGGGAATGCTAGAGAAACACCATAAAGTTCAAGTGCTGGATGAGGGCATAGAGGCCGCCGTGCGCCTGTCTGCGCGCTATATTCCGGCGCGGCAATTGCCGGATAAATCCGTTAGCCTGATTGATACAGCCTGCGCGCGCGTGGCGATTTCGCAGCACGCGGTGCCCGCTGAGGTCGACGATTGCCAACGCCGCATTGCAGCGCTGGAAACCGAACTGGGCATCATTGGCCGCGATGAAACAGCGGGTTATGACGGCGACAAACGCCGCGAACGGGTGACCCAAGAAATGGCTGAGGCCAAGACCGCGCTTGAAGGATTAACCGCGCGTTGGGCCGCCGAAAAAGCTGTGGTTGATGACATTCTGGATTTGCGGGCAAAGCTGCGCAATGAAGGCGGCGCGGTTGACACAAACGATGCCGCTGAAGCGCCCGAAGGGGCGGAGTTGAGCGATGAAGACCGTGCCAAATTACTGGAAACGCTGAAAGCCAAACAGGCGGAGCTGGAAGAATTGCAAGGCGAATCCGCGCTTATTTTACCCATCGTTGACGAACAGGCGATTGCATCTGTGGTTGGCGATTGGACAGGTATTCCGGTTGGCAAAATGATGAAGGACGAAATTTCCACGGTTTTGAATTTGGCAGAGGCCCTCAACAAACGCGTGATCGGCCAAGATCACGCGATGGAAATGATCGCCAAGCGGGTGCAAACCGCGCGGGCGGGTCTGGACAACCCCCAAAAACCCATCGGTGTGTTTATGCTGGCGGGACCATCGGGCGTTGGTAAAACCGAAACCGCGCTGGCATTGGCTGAGGCATTATATGGCGGAGAGCAAAATATCATCACCATCAACATGTCTGAATACCAAGAGGCCCATACGGTCAGCAGCCTGAAAGGCGCGCCTCCGGGATATGTCGGTTATGGCGAGGGCGGCGTTTTGACAGAAGCCGTGCGGCGCAAGCCATACTCGGTTGTGCTGCTGGACGAGGTCGAAAAAGCCCATCCTGACGTGCATGAAATATTCTTTCAGGTGTTTGACAAAGGCATCATGGAAGATGGCGAAGGGCGCTCAATCGATTTTAAAAACACGCTTATTCTGCTGACCTCAAATGTGGGGTCAGAACTGATCATGGACATGTGTGCTGACCCTGATTTGATGCCCGAACCTGAGGGCATTGCCAAAGCCATGCGCGACCCGCTGCTAAAGGTTTTTCCAGCGGCGTTGCTGGGCCGGATTGTCACCATTCCTTATTATCCGCTTAGCCCGGATATGATCGGCCAAATCACCAAGCTGCAACTGAACCGGATCGTGAAACGCATTCACGAAACCCATGGTGTGCCGTTCAAATATGACGACGCGGTGGTCGATACGATTGTTGACAGGTGTCAGGAGTTGGAAAGCGGTGGCCGCATGATTGACGCGATCCTGACCAATTCCATGCTGCCAGAGGTGTCGGGCGAATTTTTGCGCCGGATGATGGAAGGCAAAGAGGTCAACGGGGTGAATGTTTCGGTTAAGGACGGCGAATTTACCTATAGTTTTGACTAGTTATTTAACGCCCGCGCTGAATTATAGCGCGGGCAATTCGGGAGATTTTTATTATGGCCGGCGACCAGACATTTGACATTAAAGTAGTGGTTTACCCCTTTCAGGAAATGCGCAAGAAAAAACTTGCGCCCATGATGGCCAAGGAAGTTGGCGTCAAAAAACCAAAGAACTTTGAGTTCAAAGACAAATTTTCCGTGACCTCGGTCAAATGGAATAAAAACAAAATTGAGGACGCGGCGAAAACCATGTTTCGCTATGATCTGTCACTATTGGCGGCCCAAATGTGGGAGCAATATGTGCCCATCGAAAAGGCCAAAAATGGTCAGGATAAAATGAAGGCCACCAAGGCGTTCATCAAAATTGTGCCAACACTATTGCAGCGCACTGAGAAAAAACTGCGGCAGAGCTTTGCTGAGTTTAAGGAAGATATCGCGTCGGGTGCCTCGGATG
>CAZSSS010000010.1:15555-15785 GCA_964609255.1 uncultured Rhodobacterales bacterium | reverse complement strand
ATGAAAAGTTTCGAACTCCCTTTTATTGGCATAATGATAGCTTGGATCAAACGGTTGGATTCTCGCCCGAGAACAAGGAAGTCGTGCTTATATCAGGCACTGGCGATGGGGCTCTACTGGATGTAGCAAGAGCATCTCTCAAGCACTTCTCGCACTCTAAGATCGCCAACCTTTTTTCCTTTCTAACTGACCCGAAAATTCAATCAGAAGTTCGATCGATTGAACGCCAG
>CAZSSS010000010.1:1049-15545 GCA_964609255.1 uncultured Rhodobacterales bacterium | reverse complement strand
TGTTGAGCGCACCGGTGCCCCGACGTTTGAGTTCTTGCAGCGCTATACAGATCTTTTGAGTAAGAATATCACTTTGGAAGCATTGAAGTCCGAATGTGAGAAAATACGGAATCAATCGAGATCTGTAACGCTAAATTACCGAAATCGCGGCGTCTTTTCCTTAGGAACTTCGCCGTTGAATCGATTGATTGTTACTGCTTTAGGAATGGCGGGAGTTATTCGTTACCAGCGAGGTCATCTAAACGAAGAAATGCTGAGTCCGGTTTCGAACGGGTATTCTGTTCTTTGGAGCGCTTCGCATTCTGAAGAGATATACAATCAAGTCATCATTCGTCATGGTCCGGATCCTTTCTATTTTAAGGAGAGATTCCCTAAGATTTGGGCAAGTAGCGGCTCTACGCATCAATCTATAAGGGATTTACAGGTGACTACCGATCTGGATGACCAAATAGTGTTTCCGCAGGAGTAATAAATGCTTGAGAGATTTCTAAATGGTCTGGCGTCAAGTTTCTTTGCTGGTTTTGTTAGTGGGAGGTGAATTTGAGCATGGCTAGTAGTCATTTTTGTGTTTTGAAGTTCTGCTGTACGCGATCGATGTGAAAACAAAGTATAGATAAAGTTTTGAAAAGCAGGCATTTAAATTGGGTTGGTGAACAGCTGCTTCGTCCGCACCACAGACCCAAGTGCAGCTTGCAGCGAACTTCCACTTTCCGCCCTATTCACCCTTCAACCTCGCAATCAACTCAATCTGTCTAGGCTCCGAAACCTTCAAATAGTGCGAGACTGTCGTTGCAAAATTCTTGTGGCCTAGATTTCGCGACCAAGCCAATTGTTCTTCAACTGAAAGATTGAAATCTGACATTAGCTGGCTAAGGTGGTGCGCTCATTACAGCCCTCTGAGGGCTTGTTTGATTTGGTGAAGGCAATGTTCAAAGATGCGTGGACACAGCGCATGGCGCAGGCTGAGGGGATAATTCAAGGCCTTAAGCGTGAAGCTGTCCAAGTAGATAAGAAAATCGAAAGCCTGCTGGATCGTATCGTGGAAACTGAAAATCCGCGCGTTATCGCTGCATACGAAAAACGCCTGTCAAAATTGGAAACAGACAAACTGATATTGATGGAAAAACAGCGAAATGGCGTAAAACCCGCCCACAGCTTTGATGATTTGTTCGAACTCGCCACAAGTTTCCTCGCAAACCCTTGGAAACTATGGGAATCTGGTCAACTGACCCTTAAGAGAACTGTGCTAAGATTGGCCTTTTCCGAGCGTATTGCATACTGTCGAAATGAAGGACTTCGAACCCCAAAAACTACCTTACCATTCAAGGTGTTAGAGGGTCTTCACATAGGAAAGTGTAAAATGGCGGAGCCGAAGGGATTCGAACCCTCGATACCGTTCCCGGTATACTCCCTTAGCAGGGGAGCGCCTTCGACCACTCGGCCACAGCTCCGCGGATTGTGTAGCCTTTTGGAAGGTTGGGGTTCAAGTGGTATTTCAACTTTCACAGTCAAAATATTTTCTTGCGATCAACGCTCAGTTAACTTCAGTTCAATTCGGCGGTTTTCGCTGAGGTCTTCCGGGCTGTCACCCGTGTTCACGGGTTGATGTTCGCCAAAGCCGGTTGCGGCGAGGCGGTTTGCCGGAATACCTTCGTGGTCTATCAAATACCGCACAACCGATAAAGCCCGGGCCTGGCTTAACTCCCAATTATCGGCGAACCTTGCCCCTGCACCCAGCCGAGATTTGTCGGTATGGCCATCAACACGCAATATCCAGTTGATTTCGCTGGGTATTTCCGACGATACATTCCGCAACACAGCGGCAACTTGGCCGATCTGGGCTTTGCCATCTGCGCCTAATTCGGCTGATCCAACGGCGAACAGCACTTCGGAACTAAATACAAACCGGTCGCCAGAGATTTGAACGCCTTCGCGGTCTGCCAAAACTTCGCGCATCCGCCCAAAAAATTCGGAACGAAAGCTGCGCAGATCATTTGCTTCTGCTTCCAGTAATGCGCGTTCACGGCTTTCGGCATCTGCGCGCGCTGATTCTGCATCAGCACGCGCGCGTTCTTCGGCTGCCGCGCGCGCCAGGGCGGTGTTCAGGTCCGCCCCCAGCGATTCAATACGAATTTGGGCTTCTGTATCTTTGGCGGCAGAAGCATCAAGAAGCCCTTGAAGCTGGTTTAATTCAGAACGTAGTGCCGCCGTTTGCTGGTTGAGCAGCGCGATTTGTCTTTGGCTGTCGGCTGAGACGGATTCCTCAATGCGCAACAGGCGTTGGGCTTCTGCCAGTGCAATTTGTTGCTGTTCGATCATTGTCAGGCTAACCCCTTCGGAATTTGCCATTTCACGTTGGGCGGCGCGCGCTGCGGCCAGCTGTGTTAGGGTTTCAAGCGCTTTTTGGCGTTCTTCCTCCATGGCCAGCGCCATTGCGGTAATTTCGGTTTCCGCGTTTTCAAGACGTGCGCGAAGGGCGGCGGCGGCGGCGGCATCGGCAAGCTGGGCTTTTTCAGCGTCGCTAAGGGCTGCGGCGCGTTCAGCCAAAGCCAGTTCTGCTGCGGTGATCGCTACATTGCGATCCGCCAACAGTTCAGCAAGGCGGGTTTCGTTTGCAAGGGCGGCTGTCAATGCTGCTTCGCTGGCCAGTATTTTGGCTTCGGCGACCGCAATCGC
The DNA here is from genome assembly GCA_964609255.1 of uncultured Rhodobacterales bacterium. GTDB lineage: Bacteria > Pseudomonadota > Alphaproteobacteria > Rhodobacterales > Rhodobacteraceae > UBA3077. The sequence continues at coordinate 12,869 of CAZSSS010000010.1, read as the reverse complement.
GGCTTCGGCCGTTTCCGCTGTCACAGAGCGTTGTGCCAGTGCCAGTTGGCTTGCCGTTATCTGCACGTCGTTTGCGGCAATTCTGGCGGCCATTTCGGCGGCATCTGAATCGGCTTGTGCCAATGCTTGGCGCTGTGCGTTCAAAGATTGCTCTGCCTCGGCCAGTTGTAATGTTGTTTGGATCATTTCTTGTTCGGCGGCTTCCAGTCTGGTTTGCGAAATGGCCAATGCGGTATTGGTGCCAACCGAATTTTCCCGCGCGGATGACAGTTCTTGCAGCACCGCAATCCGGGCCATCTGCGCGATATTCAAATCCTCCTGAAGCGCACGCGTGGCTTCTTGAATGGCTGCCAATTCTTCACGAGCCGCTTGCGCAGCCGCGGCTTCGACATTTCTGGCGCGTTCCACCTCGTCCAACTGGGCGGCGCGTTCCACCAATGCCAATTCTGCCGCAGCAACCGCTATTTCGCGGTCTTCAAGCAATGCCGCCAACCGTTCCGCGTTTTGGCGAACTTGTTCTAAAGATTGGTTTCGAGCCGCGAGGGCCGCATCATTCTGTGCAATCAGCGCGGCCGCTTTTTCGACATCGTCTTGCAGAATTTCCAATTGCGCCAATACCGTTCTGTGCTGGGTTTCTGCTGTGCTAAGGCGTTCTTCCAAGGCGGATTTTTCTGCCGAAACATCAGCTAATTCTTGGGCCATATCCGCAAGTGTTTCGCGATCATCCAAAAGCGCTGTCTCAGCGGTGCTGAGGGTATTTGTTAAGCCGCGATTCTCACCTGACAGGGTTGTGATTTGCTGCTGGGCTTCGCGCCGTGCGACCTGCGCCAGAAACAAGGCTTGGGTGGCGCTGGCAATTTGTCCTTGCATATCAGCGATTTGAGTAGCCCTGCGACTTGACTCGGCTTCAAGATCAGCCACCATTGATTCCAGAACTTCTGCGCGGGCTGCGGCCAGCCGGGCTTCCTCGGCTTTGACATCGATTTCATCCCGCGCCTGTGCAAGCGCGATTTGCGCGGCCTGCCTTGCGTCAATTTCAACGGTGTTGGCGGCTTCCAGCGCGGCTAATGTTGCGCGGGTTTCGCTTAGCGCCTCGCTGGTTTCGCTTGCGGCTGTTTGGGCGGCCAAAAGCGCGGCATCGTGGTTTTGGTTGCGGGCCAGCATACTGGCGATTTGCTCTTCAAAACTGCTGATTTTTGCGGCTGATTGCTCTTGGGCCGTTTGCAGCACATCCCGCTGCTGCGTTAATGTTGCAATCAATGCGGATTGTTGGTTCTCACGGGCCTGTGCGGCGGTCAAGGCGCCGTCCAGCTCGCCCAACTGGCTTGCCAATGTATTGCTGCGGTTTTGCTCCAGCCCCAGTGCATCTGCCAGACCGGCAACTTGCTCTGCCAATTCAGACAATTCCTGATCTTGGCCGGTAATGGTTTCCGACAGAATAAACTGAACGATCATGAAAATGGACAGAACGAAAAACAGCACCAACAACAGCGCTGTCATTGCATCCACAAAACCCGGCCAGATATTGGCCTCTGGTTGCCCGTTTCCGCGCCGACCAAGGGCCATATCCTAGCCCTTCCGTTTGTTGGCGAGCGCCAAAATGTTTTGGCTTAGCGTGGCAAGATCGCCGCGCAATTCAGCGATTGAATCCTGCCGACCCGCTGACATTTCTTCCAGAATCCTTAGCAGCTGAATGTCAATATTTCGGAGCCGCGAGCGCGCTTCGCTGTCCAAAAGTCCCGCCACTTCCTCGCGGCCCTGCAAAATTTGCGTCATTGATTCTTGATTTCGGGCTATGCGCTCAAATACTTCATCATCAAAATTACCGGCTCCGCCGCTGGGGCGGTTGCTGATTGAATGGGTCATTTCCTTGATGGATTGGGACAAAGACCCAAGGCTGCTATCGGTTTTCTGCCGCGATTCCTCGCCTCGTAATGTGACATCTTTAAGGGTTTCGATTTGTTGCGCGGTCTGTTCCATGAACCCGAACAGCGCCGAAGTATCGGTGCCCCCGCCGTCATCATCATTGGATACCAACCCGATTTTGGTGATCGAAGACAGCCATTCTTCCATTTCCATATAGAAACGATTTTGGCCATGGCTGGCGAATAGCTCCAGCATTCCAACAACCAATGAACCCGCCAAACCCAGCAAAGACGAGGCAAAGGCCGTGCCCATGCCGCCCAATTGGTCCTCAAGACCATTCATAAGGTTGGCAAAAACCTCGGTCGCGGATTGGCCTTCTTGGGGTGCCAGAGAGCGAATGGTATCCACCACCGCAGGCACCGTTGTGGCCAGCCCGTAAAATGTGCCCAACAGGCCCAGAAAAATAAGCAGGCTGGATATATACCGGGTTATGTCACGCAATTCGTCCAGCCGCGTGCCAACGGAATCCAGAATGGATCGTGTTGACGTTGAGGTCAGGGATTTCCGGGCGTTTCGGTCGGATAACAAGGCAGACAATGACGCAAGCAAACGCGGTGATTTCACAAATTCATGGCCCGGACGATCAAGGGCAAACCCTTCGATCCAGCGGACCGAGGAAATAAGCGTATACACCTGCCAGAAACAGGCCAAAACACCCGTAACAAAAACCGCCAAGATAACGCCGTTCAAATAAGGGGAAACAACAAATATTGGCGCCATCGACGGATAGGCGAAATACCCGCCCACACCAACCAATGCCAAAAGAATCAGCATTATTATGGTTTGACGGCGCGGTAATGTGAATTCTGGTTCTTGCTTGCTATCGAGAACTATTTTCATGCCGTTCTGGCGCTCCTGGATGCGATCTGTGTTTATTAGTGTTCATATTTAAGAAATACGCACATATTGTGGCATTAATCGTCAAAATCGGATAAAAACACTTCAAGAATAGACTAACAATACCTAAATAACTAGTAACAACAAAATTGAAAACCCCGGAGGGAAATGAAATATGTTACAAACAGTCGGTGCACCAGCAATAGCCATCCTAGTATTTGCAATCATTTTAATCTGGATGATGGTGAAAACCGTCCCTCAGGGCGAACAGTGGACGGTTGAGCGTTTTGGGCGGTATACCCGCACATTAAAGCCCGGCCTTGGGTTCCTGATTCCGGTAATGGACAAGGTCGGTGCCAAAATCAACATGATGGAAACCGTGCTGGATATTCACAGCCAAGAGGTTATCACCAAAGACAACGCCATGGTTGTGGCAGATGCGATTGCATTTTATCAGGTCATCGATGCTGCCCAAGCAGCCTATGAGGTTCGTGATCTTGAGCGCGCCATTCGTAACCTTTCCATGACAAATATTCGTGCGGTTATTGGCTCAATGGATCTGGATGCCAGCCTGTCAAATCGTGATACAATTAACACCCGCCTGTTAACGGTCATTGACGATGCTTCGCATAATTGGGGTGTAAAAGTTACCCGTGTGGAAATCAAAGATTTGGCACCGCCTGCTGATATTAACGAAGCCATGGCACGCCAAATGAAAGCAGAACGGACCAAACGCGCCGATATTCTGCAAGCCGAAGGGCATAAACAAGCCGCCATTCTTAAAGCCGAGGGGGAGCGCGAGGCGCAGATCCGCGAAGCTGAGGGCGCGCGCGAAGCCGCCTTTCTGGACGCCGAAGCCCGCGAACGTCTGGCCGAAGCTGAGGCAAATGCAACCGCCATGGTATCAAAAGCGATTGCTGAGGGTGACATTCAGGCCATCAACTATTTTGTCGCAACAAAATACACCGAAGCTTTACGCGATATTGCGGCATCACCGAATTCCAAAACCATCATGATCCCGCTTGAGGCATCAGGCATTATCGGCTCTATCGCTGGCGTGGCTGATATTGCCAAAGCAGTAACAGCAAGAAAAGGGTAAAACATGGACTTTTTCGTATGGGTTAGCGAATTATCCGGCTGGTATTGGCTGGCGCTGGGGATTTTGTTCATCGCGCTTGAGATGCTTGTGCCATCATTTATTGTCGTCTGGCCGGGCCTTGCCGCAATTACCATCGCCATATTAGTAGCAATTTTCCCAAATATAAGTGGCGAATGGCTGGTGCTGATTTTTGCAATTCTATCAATCGGGTATATTTTTGTTGGCCGCAGTCTGGCCATGCGATTGCGCAAAGCAGAGCCACAAACCACATTGAATGCACGCGCTGAGAGCCTTGTTGGCCACCAAGCAAAGGTGGTCAGTTATGATAACGGCGAAGGAAAGGTTGCTATCAAAGGTGTGCAATGGCCGGCAGTTTGGGAAAATGGCGAAATCGCAACAGAAGGACAATCTGTTGTTATTGCTGCGACAAGTGGTGTTAGCCTGACGGTCAAGAATATGTGAAATCAACATCAAAGTGGTTAATTCGACTTGATTGAGGCGTAATTTTTGGCCTAGTGTTTGGATGGAATTCTAATCACTGGGCCATTTTTATGTCAAAATTCAAAACTGCCATTTTTGCCGTTTCGCTGTTGCTGCCGTTCCAAGTTCAAGCGCAGACAGCATGTGAAACCTATACAGTCGCCCCTGGCGACACGCTGCGTTTGATTGCGGAACATGTTTTTGGCTCACGCGATTTGTCGCCGGTAATCTATAATGCCAACCGCTCAGTTGTTGGTGACAACCCCAATAATATTGAAATCGGTATGCGTTTGACTATTCCTTGCGACCAGTCAAGCGGCTCAGTCCGGGTTGTTACGGAAGCAAATGCAGTAGTGGTCGAAGCGCCGGTGACAGAAACGCAGGCATCCGCGCCGGTGGTTGAGGTTAATTCAAATCTCGATGCAACAAATTCTGATGACCAAACAGAAACACCGGAAGACACACCAAAAGACGTTGTTCAAAGCGTAACGCAACCCCGGTCAAATTTCCCCGAAACGCCAAGTTATATATCAGTCGGGATTTTCCCGCCTTTTTCTGACGGCGACGGCAAGGGCCTGATGACAGATATTATCCGCGCTTCGCTAAGCACTGCGGACAGCTTACGCGACGTCAATGTTAATGCGGTTTCCCTGCCTTTCGATCCATTGATGGCCTCAATGGACCCGGATGTTATTCTGTCATTCCCGTGGATCGATCCTGACTGCGAAAGTGGCATTGGTCTTTCGGAACGATCAGTAATGCTTTGCGAAAATTACGAATTTTCTGACAAAGCATATGAAATCGTTATGACGTTTTTTGTTGCGGATCGCAGTGGGTTGGCTCAGGTGACTGACCCTGCGCAATTCGGTGGAAAACGAATTTGTGTGCCAGAACAATACCCGACGAATCATTTGGTCGAAGCCGGTTTTTTACAAACCGATGTTTTGATTGAACGCGGAAATTCTGTTGCAGAATGCATGAGCAAGCTTTTGTCAGGCCAGACCGACGTTGTGAATGCGGATTATCTGAGCGTCGAATCGATTTATGCTGTTTTAAGCAGCCAGTCGATTATTGTTGAAAACCCCAGTTTCACATGGATCAGGTCTGTCCATGCAATCGCCAATAAAAATAATGAACCTGCGTTGCAAACACTGTTTGTTTTCAATAGCGGGCTGGCACGTATTAAAAATTCCGGAGAGTGGACGGCGATTGTTCAGCAATATCTGAACTAGTTACCGCCCCCAAGAAAAATTTAGCTGCGTCAATTCTATTTTGGACGAATTGAAAAAATTGGGGTAAGCTATACTTGTAAATAATATTGCTTCGTTTTTGAAGCAGGAGATGTAAATGGTTAAGCTTGTTTCAGCGGTTATTATGCTTTGGGCCATCGGTTTTTGCCGAATTGCTTTTGCGCAAAATGCGGTTGCAGCCCCTGCCTCATCTATAATGATCGCGGCAAACGACACTGATAATGTCCGCCCCATTCGACTGGCTGCGATCGGTTCTATCGCTGGATTTGCGGATAGTAACCTGCCAAATGGCGGTCTTTTTACCGATATTGTCTTGTCTGCTTTGGGTTATAGCAAGACCAATGGCAGGTTTGATGTTGAATTTCTTTCGCCAGACGCGCCCGGGTTCTTTCAGAAATTGGCGGAAGAAGGGTTTGACCTCTCATTCCCGTGGTTTTTACCAGATTGCACCAATCTTGCGCCGCTGAATGATTTGGACAGGTATATGTGCACTGATTATATTGCGTCACAGCCCTATTTCCAGATAACTGTCGGTATGTATACAACACCAAAAAGCCGCTTTGTTGGTGCTTTAACTGCGCAAGATATTACCGGGGCGCATATTTGCAGACCGGCAGGGTTTATTGAATTTGATCTTGCACAAATGGGGCTGATGCCCCCGCAAATTATGCTCGCCAACCCGCAAAGTCTGGCCGAGTGTTTACAGGGCTTGGTTTTGGGGGAATATGACGTTGTAAGTGCGGATACCCGGCAGATCGAAAGCATCGCCTTGGATCTGGGATTGATGGCGCGGATTTTACCGATCCAAAGTCTGGAAAGCACCCAAACAATGCATGTTCTGGCCGCGCGAAACAATCCCAATAGCCGGGTAAATCTGGCAATACTTGAGCGCGGCATGCGCCAGCTTCGCGAAAATGGCGACTGGTTCACAATTGTTGCAACCCACCTAGCTGCGCTCAACTGACCGGCGTTTTTTAACCATTTCAACCAGCTGTTCCAGTTCTGTATCTGCTATGCCTATTTCGGCAAGATGCGCGGCTGTATTATATAAGTATTCCCAATTTGAACCGGTATTACCTGACGAACGGGCAATAATATCGGCTTGGGATTTCAGGCAAATGCCTCCGGTATATTGGGGGTGGGTTTTGTTGATGACATAACACAGCGCCTTAACATTTGTGTTATTGGCCAATGTAATATTGTGGCGGTTCTCAACATATGCTGAGGTCACCAATTCGCGTTCTCTTAGGTATTGAAGGGTTTGTTTTGAATTCTCGGCGGCAACAAAAAAAGCCACGCCATCACAAAAAGACAACTCACAAGGGTCAAGTGCCAACACCAACCCCGGATTTTCAGGCGTGCCCCGATAGGTAACCGAATACATGCAAAAAACTCTGCGAAACCCGTGCAATCTTGCGCGTTGCTGTGAGGAAAATTCAAACCCCGGGCGCCAAAGAAGCGATCCATAGCCAAAAACCCAGAAGCCGTTCTTATACATTGTTATTTACCCAAAGGACTACATCGACTATAAGGAGAGTCATAGCAAAATGGGAGAGCAAAATGCGCTGGCTTATGAAACTTATGATCTTTGTAGGACTGGGCTGGAGCGGCTATTGGTTTGTTGGTGCCAAAGCGCAGGAACAACTGTTTGCAAACTGGCTGGAAACCAACCGCGATAGCGGCTGGGTGGCGCAATCTACCGAGATGTCGGTGACCGGTTTTCCCAACCGGTTTGACACCATAATAACCGATCTTGATCTGCAAGGCCCGCATGGGGACTGGGGGTGGCAGGCGGACGGATTTCAGGTTTTTGCGCTTTCTTATCAGCCCAATCACATCATTATGGCATGGCCCGGCAAGCAGGTTATCAGCAATTCCCACGGGAGCCTGACGCTTGATGGCACCGAAATGCGTGGCAGCATAGAGGTCACGCCAAATACCGACCTAACGCTGGAACGCCTGCGGGTTGAGGCAACGGATTTGAATGTTCAAAGCAGCGACGGCTGGGAAGCTGCTGCGCAATACGCCAATTTGGCACTGTTTCAAGACGAGGAAAAGCCATCGCTGTATCGGCTTGGCATTGAATTAACCGATGTTAATATTCCCGCGGAATATATGGCTGCGGTTGTTCAGGTCGGGCAAAACACCAACCTGATCTCAAGCGTTCTTGCATCGGCATTTATTGATTTTGAACAAGAAATTGATCGCAATACGCTTAATAACGGATTGCCTCGCTGGAAAACCGTTGAATTGGACGAACTGGCCATCGACTGGGGCAGAGCAAACCTGATGATGTCGGGTGAACTTAGACCGGCTGGCAATGGCTATATTGACGGAAACATTGATTTCCACGTTACAAACTGGCAAATGTTGTTTGCAGCATTTGAAGAAATGTCGCAACTGAAACCCACTGAATTGACATTGATTGAATCAGTTTTGGCGGGTATTTCTAATGGCAATACGCTCGACTTTTCGCTCAGGTTTTCCAATGGAAAAACCTATATCGGACCGATTGCAATTGGTGGCGCACCAATTGATCCGCTGTATTAACGCAAGTTTACCGGCAATACGAACCAGAGCGATACCCGGCAATATCAAAATGGAAATGATTGTAATGGAACCGGTCGGAGCGTGGCCCCAACACCGTCCCAAACGGCCCGCATGCTGCGGAATGTAAGCGTTCCAGTGCGGCGCCTTTGCCGCCTTTACCCCAGTCATTTTCAACGCTTAGCAATTCGCCATTTGCAAGGGTGAATACGCCAATATCAATCGCATTGCCAAGGGCATGTTCCGACAGGCGCGCGCCGCGCTGGCTGTTGCGACTGCGACAGGCATAAGATGCAAAAACACGCATTTCGGTAATCCGGCTGCGCAGTTTTCGCACCGCAGGCTGAGCATCATTTGCAACCCAACCCGCCAACGTATTCGCCATACGGCAATTCAGCCTTGCAGGCTGGCTTAGGCGAACGCCAGAAACATACTGAACGCTGACCGCGTCTTCAATTCCACAGGCCCCTTGACCCGAAACATCGCCGATTTCCTGACCAAGAATATTTGGGTTTCCGCATAGTACAACAACATCAAGAAATTCGCCCGTGGTGTCAAAATTCTGGGGTAACGAGACACCGCCACGACCACAGGTTGCCAAAAGAAAAAGAAATATTACAGCAAAAGTTGATTTCATTTTTTTGGGTCCAGTTTTGCAGCAGCGCGGCCAAAATCAACCGCATCTGTATCTTGGCCCGCGTCGATAATACTGCGCCGCACGTCGCGGGTGCGGGTGAAATAATCAAATAAAAATTCGCCGTCACCTTTGCGAATGGCACGTTGCAGTGAAAATAATTCTTCGGTAAAGCGGCCCAGAACCTCCAATGTTGCGTCTTTGTTGTGCAAGAAAACATCGCGCCACATTGTCGGGTCGGATGCTGCGATGCGGGTGAAATCACGAAACCCGGCCGCAGAATAATTGGTGACTTCCTGTTCGGTCACGCGCGCAATATCGTCGGCAACACCAACCATGGTATAGGCAATCAGGTGTGGCGCATGGCTGATAACACCAGCCACAAGGTCATGGTGTTCGGCGTCCATGACTTCGACCATTGCACCAAGCCTGTGCCAAAAACCAGTAAGCTTATCGATGGCATCACCGTCGCAATGTTTTTCGGGGGTCAACAAGCACCAGCGATTATCAAACAACTGGGCAAAACCAGCATTGGGGCCGGATTTTTCGGTGCCCGCCATCGGGTGACCGGGAACAAAATGCACATTTTTTGGCAAATGCGGCCCGACCGCCGTTATAACGGCCCCCTTTACCGAGCCAACGTCAGTGACGGTGGCACCGGGTTTCAAATGTGGCGCGATCTCTTTGGCGATCATTGCCATGGCCCCCACGGGAACCGCCAAAATCACAAGATCTGCGCCTTTGACAGCTTCGGCAGCTGTTTCAAAAACCTCATCAACAAGGCCAAGTTGCTTTGCGCTGTCGCGCGTTTCTTTTGACCGGGCTGTGCCGGTAATTTTTGTGGCCATTTCCGCGCGTTGCACCGCAAGACTAATAGACCCGGCAATCAATCCAAGGCCGATCAATGCTATTTGTTTGTATTCAGTCATGCGCGTGTTTCCTTAACAAATTCAGCAATATATCCCGCAATTGCACGGCAGGCGATTTCGTCGCCGATGGTAATGCGCAGGCATTGCGGAAAACCATAGCTGGCAACGCCGCGCACAATCAGGCCTTTTGACGCCAGATAGGCGTTACAATCCTGTGCCGTTTGCGTGTCAGAAAACCGTGCCAATATGAAATTGGCATGGCTTTTATCTGATGGAATGCCCACTTTTGCCAATTCTGCCGCCAGCCAATTTCGCCATTCGGTATTCGCGGCAAGGCATTTTCCTGTATATTCCTGATCCTGTATTGCAGCGGTTGCGGCATTTAACGCAGCAGCCGACAGGTTAAACGGCCCGCGTATGCGTTGAAGCGCATCGATCACATGGCTTGGCCCATATCCCCAGCCGATCCGCGCGCCAGCAAGCCCGTAAATCTTGGAAAATGTGCGGGTCATAACAACATTGTCGCGGGCATCGACAAGCGCTGCGTGGCCATCAAACCCCGGCACATATTCGGCATATGCACCGTCCAGAACCAGCAAGGCCTGCCGGGGGATCGCGGCGGCAAGCTCTGCGATTTCCTGATCTGAAACCATCGTCCCTGTTGGGTTATTTGGATTGGCAATGAAAATAAGTTTGGTGTTTTCCGTGCAGGCATTTAATAACTTTTCAATGTCGACCACTCGGTTGGTTTCACCGGCAATAACCGGCGTGGCACCCGCCGCCAGCGCTGAGATCCGATACATGGAAAACCCGTGTTCTGTGTATAAAACCTCATCACCCGGGCCTGCATAGGTCTGGCATAAAAACGTAATAATCTCATCGGAACCTGCGCCGCAAATGATGCGCTTTGGCTCAAGATTAAGCGTTAACGCAATGGCATTGGCAAGCGCGCTGTGGTCCGAGGGGGGGTAAACCGCAAGCTTTTCGGCCATTTTGGCAAATGCGGTTTTGGCTAATGGGCTTGGCCCATAGGGGTTTTCGTTTGATGACAGTTTGGTCACACGATTTGCCCCGGCAGGGCCGGATTTTCCGGCCACATAAGGTATAATATCCAAAATTCCGGGCTGGGGAATGATGTCGGGATGCTTGCTCATCTGCCTGACCTGCATTTATTTTAGAGGACTTTAGCGAGGTTTAATCACCTTGGCCAGAAACAGCCAGACACAGAGGCAAGAATTCTCCTAGCGGCGGCACAATTGTGGTGCCATTTCAATAAACCGGTCTGATCATTCCATGTCAGGAGGTTTGCGCCGCAGCAATTTTTTCCATTAAAATTCCAGCGGGTTTTGCAAATATTTCTAACGCTTGTTCCACATATTCCTGCGCCTGATCAAACCGGCCATCCTCAACCAGTGATCTTCCCAAAATAAGTGCGGCGGGGGCCGGCAGAGGTTTCATCTCAGCCGCCTTAAGGAAATAATCAATGGTTTTGTCGCGTTCGCCCGCAGCATGGGCAAAATCGGCCAATCGCCGCCATTTATCCTCAGTGTTGTGCAGTTTTACGGCACGCAGCATATAGGATTGCGCCTCGGAATATTTGCTTTGATCAAATTTAACAATCGCACATTCGCGAAACAGGTTGGCAACAGACATGGAAGAACCGCTTGGCGGTTTTTGCGGGGCCAGATCTTGGTCTATCAGTTTTTCGGCTTTGTCGCTTTGTAAGCGCGCCGTTAGAATTTTATAAATGCCAACGCTGCGGTCAGCAGAAAACCGAGTTTTTGGCGGGCTGCTTTCATAAAGACGGTAAATTTCGCTATCGACCGCGTATTTCCGTAGGAAATCAAGGTAAATACATGTGAATATCAAGGGGTTAGTATTTTCAGGATAAGGAAGCGCGTCGCCTTTCAGGGCGGTAACAAAATGGTCAAGATTGCCGGAACCGATTGCAGCAAAGAATTTTTGTAGCTCAATACCGTTATCGGCAATTGATTGGCAAAATTTCATTTGCTCAGGGTTTATGGGGGCTTTGCCGGTTCTTTTTAAGGCTATGCTTTGCGGTTCTGAAGCCGCCGCCGCAAAATAACTGATGCGGGTTGATTCTTTTGACACAATATTTGTGAAGAATATGATCCGCCCCCCCCGCCAGAAGGGTAAAAAAACCTGTTCATCATTGCC
>CAZSSS010000010.1:0-1039 GCA_964609255.1 uncultured Rhodobacterales bacterium | reverse complement strand
TCCTTTAAGCTCTTCTGTAGTATAGTATTTTTTAATGCCTGCAACCAATTGTCTTTCATTACCTTCGCCTTTACCTTCATCAATCTTTAGAATAAGAAGTTTATCTGCATCAGGATGCTCTTTTGCCTCTAAAATTGTTATATGGCACCCGTGTATCCCGCCTTTTGATTAATAATATGTTGTGCTGCACCTTGTCCAGAATCCGGTTGGCAACAGATTTTTTTGTGCTATCTTGCCCTTATTAGTTGTTTTTTTTAACAAATAGTAGGTATTTTTGCCTCAGTATTCTGCTGAAACTTTGTGGCAATGAAAACATATATGAAAAAAGTTGTAATGCATGTTGGGCCGTCAAAAACGGCGAGCACGACAGTGCAAAAATTTCTGTCGGAATACAGCGGTGATGCGCCCATGGAATACCCCAAATGGGGGTGGACACGGCCCGACGCCGGTCACCACAACCTTGCCTATCAATTGCGCAACGACAAAAGATTTGATCCGTCTTTGGGGGGGCTGGAAAACCTGACACAAGATCTGAAAACCGATAAATCGGTGTTTTTGTCGTCAGAAGATTTCCCAACCTATGCGCCGTTTCTGGGCCGTGTCAAAGAAGTTTGTGACAAATATAATGCAGATTTCGAAGTGATTTTCTTTGTGCGCGACCCGATCGCACGACTTAATTCCATGTATACACAGCAAATAAAAACATTTGTCGAAAACTGCACCTTTGCTAATTTTGTTGCGCGGGCCGTCAAGGAAGACAAAATAAATATTTTGCGAAATGTCAGGGACCCTCTCAGAAAAGCAGGTATAAACCTGAAATTCATGCCATTTGTTGGTGCTGATCTGAACACTATTTTTGCTGAAATGTGTGAGAGTTATGGCTTTAAAGCCTCAGCCGATCAGTTTTTGCACACCAACCCCGCACCGTCGCCGGAAGAAATTGCGCTTTACCGTCAAATTGGCCATCAAATGAAAGATTCCGAAATCAGCCATTGGGGGGCCAGCGCAAAATATTCGGCTAAATATGTAAATATTTGGT
>CAZSSS010000009.1:4049-15998 GCA_964609255.1 uncultured Rhodobacterales bacterium | reverse complement strand
ACGCAAAATAATATTGATCTAAGCGCTGCCTTACAACCAACCGAGGCGGTGGTATCCCAAGCGCAGGTCATAATCCTGCCGGTAATCGAAAGTGGCGAAAATGCAGCGCCTGTTGTTGTGTTGGCGACACAGGATTCCGTGCAGGTTATTCAACCCTCGGGTCTGTCTGTGCCCGATGTGATTAGTCTGGACACCATAAGTTACAATGCCTCTGGTGCGGTTATTCTGGCGGGCCGGGGCACGCCGAACCGTATGGCACGTATTTATGCGGATGGCGGGTTAATCGCGACAACCGCTATTCGTGAAAGCGGGTCATGGGGGGCGACCCTTTCGGGGCTGGAGGCGGGCCGGTATATTCTGCGCGTTGATGAGGTTAAACCCGATGGCAGCGTTGCCAGCCGCGTTGAATCGCCGTTTCAGCGCGAATTTCCAGAGGCACTGGCCCTGTCAGAATTCGCACAAGGTGCCAAGGTGATTGTCCAACCGGGAAATACGCTGTGGCTGATGGCCACGCAGGCGTATGGCGACGGCGACTATTACACCCAGATTTTTGCCGCCAACAAAGACGCGATCCGCGATCCTGACCTGATTTATCCGGGGCAGGTTGTCAGCATACCAAATGTGGAAGAATAAACCGCTGCGGGTCTGGTGGTTGCCTGTGAAAATGCTTAACTGAGTGAAAAGTAATTTCAGGGGCCGCTTAATGAATACCGAATCCGAGATGTTCGATGAGTCGCAATCCGGCTGGAAAACCATTCAGCGAATAATTCCGTATTTGTGGCCCAAAGGCAATAAGCCCATCCAGGTTCGGGTCATTCTGTCAATGTTGGCGCTGGTTCTGGCCAGGGTGGCAACGGTTCTGACGCCGTTATTTTTTATTGCCGCTGTGGATTACCTTTCGCCACAAGGCAAGGATACGGATGCCGGAACTTTGCTTGGTCTGGCCGCCGGGGGGCTGGTTGTTTCATATGGGGTTATGCGCCTGCTTGGCGTTGGGTTTAACCAATTGCGCGATGCGATTTTTGCACGGGTGGGCCAGCGGGCATTACGCCGGTTGGCATTGGAAACATTTGAGCACATCCACGCGCTTAGCCTGCGATACCACCTGCAACGCAAAACCGGTGGTTTGTCGCGGATTGTTGAACGGGGCGTAAAAGGCGTCGAATTTCTACTGCGATTCATGCTGTTTTCAATCGGGCCGTTGATCCTTGAATTAATTCTGGTAGGCATAATTTTTGTTATTATTTTTGATGTCCGCTATCTTGGCGTGATCGCTGTAACGATCTTTCTGTATGTGATTTTCACATTCCGCGTTACCGAATGGCGGGTTTCGATCCGGCGCAAAATGAACAAAGCCGACACCGAGGCCAATCAAAAAGCCATCGATAGTTTGCTGAACTTTGAAACCGTTAAATATTTCAGCGCTGAAACGCGTGAGGCCAGCCGCTATGACCTATCGATGCGGTCCTATGAAAAAGCCGCATTGCAAACCAGTTATACTTTGGCGTTGCTGAATTTTGGCCAGTCGCTGCTGATCACGGCAGGGCTGGTGGTTGTTATGGTTATGGCCGCAAATGGTGTGCAAAACGGCACTTTGACGGTGGGCGAATTTGTTGGTGTGAACACCTATATGATCCAACTGGTGATGCCGCTTAATTTCCTCGGCACGGTTTATCGTGAAATCCGGCAGGCTTTGGTTGATATGGGGGAAATGTTCGGCTTGCTCAGCCAAGAGGCCGAGATCAAAGACAAACCCGACGCCAAACCCCTTGAAATCAACGGCGGCGAAGTGGTTTTTGATGCGGTTGATTTTTCCTATGAAAGCAATCGCACCATCTTGCATACGCTCAACCTGAAAGTCGGAGCGGGGCAGACAATTGCGGTTGTCGGGCCGTCGGGTTCAGGCAAATCAACCATCGGGCGGTTATTATTCCGGTTTTATGACGTGGCTGCGGGCAGCTTGAAAATTGATGGTCAGGATGTGCGCGATGTTACGCAGGAATCCCTGCGCGCCCAGATTGGCGTGGTGCCACAAGACACGGTCCTGTTTAATGATACTGTGGGTTATAATATCGCCTATGGGCGCCCGGATGCCACACATAACGAGATCATCGAGGCGACAAAAGCCGCGCAGATATATGAGTTCATTATGCAATTACCCGATGGGTTTGATACTCAGGTCGGGGAACGCGGGCTGAAGCTCTCGGGCGGGGAAAAACAACGGGTTGGCATCGCGCGCACCTTGTTGAAAAATCCACCGATTTTGTTACTGGACGAAGCCACCTCAGCGCTTGACAGCGAGACCGAGCAGGGCATTCTGGAAAGCCTGAAGGAAATGGGGCAGGGGCGCAGCATGATTACCATCGCGCATCGTCTGTCCACGGTGGTGCATGCCGACCGGATTGTGGTGCTTGAAAATGGCCACGTGACCGAGGAGGGAACCCATGACGAATTGCTGGAACGGGAAGGGCGCTATGCCAGCATGTGGCAACGCCAACAAGCGGATATGGATTATCAGGCCGCGCTGGAAAGCGATGAGCAAAACAAAGATACCCAAAAATCCAACCCCGAAACAGTTTAGCACGGGCAAATTATTAGCGATAATAAAACAGCTTGCGCGAACCGGTATTCTGGGCCACGCTGGGGTGACATATCCCCCAAATTAATGTGATTATTATGCTGAATAACATGCCGATACAGTCGGAAAACCAAACCGATGATGTGCCATATCCCGATACATATTACGCTTACGAAATAGGCGAAATAAAACAGCGCGCCATGTTGCAATCTGCATTGGTTGCGGATGTCTGCGTGATCGGCGCCGGTCTGGCGGGCCTAACCACAGCGCTGGAGCTTTTACGCAAGGGCAAAAAAGTTGTGGTGCTGGATGCGTATCGGGTTGCGTGGGGCGCGTCGGGCAGAAACGCAGGCTCGGTTTTGGCAGGGTTTGCAGAGCATGCCGACAAAATTGCCGCGCGGGTTGGCGTTGAGGTTGCAGATAAACTGCACCAACTGTCGCTGGACGGCGTTGCTTATGTTAACCGCCAGATTGCTGATTTGAACATGCCTGACGTGATTGAGGGCAAGGGCCGCTTTAGCATCTATCGCCACGGCAACACCGATGCCGCGCTGCGGTTTCAAAAAAACGGGGTTGAGAAGTTTTCTCAGGACATCACATTTTACGACACAGCAAAAACCCGAGAGGTTCTGGACAGCCCCAAATACCGTCACGCGCTGTTTTTAACCGACGGGCTGCATATTCAACCGCTTCGATATGCGCTGGGTCTGGCGCAGGAAATTGAACGGCTGGGCGGCATGATTTATGAAAACAGCGCAGCGCTGAACTTGACGGCAAACGCTCCGGGTTGGACGGTTGGCACCAAAAACGGCTCAGTTAGTGCAAATCAGGTTGTTCTGTGCACCAGCGCGTATGACGTTAAATTATATCCCAAAATGTCACGCGCCATTTTGCGTGTTGCAACATATGTTATGGCAACGGAACCGATGGCCGCGCAACTTGATACGGCGATTAGAACCGATGCTGTGGTCTCTGACACGCGGCGTTCCGGTGATTATTACCGGCGGCTTAAAAACGGCAGGCTGCTGTGGGGCGGGCGGATTACCACCCGCAAAAGCCAACCGGCGAAACTGTCAAAAATGCTGCAAAACGATGTGAAATCAGCGTTTCCCCAGCTTAATTCGCTGGCTATCTCGCATGTTTGGTCGGGGCTGATGGGGTATACCATTCATAAAATGCCCCTGATCGGAGAATATGAAAAAGACCTTTGGGTTGCGACTGCGTTTGGCGGGCACGGCTTGAACACCACAGCTATGGCAGGTGATCTGATCGCCAGCGCCCTTGTTGAGGGTGATCAAAGATACAAATTATTCGCATCGTTCAAGCCGGTCTGGGCGGGGGGGCTGTTTGGCCGGGTTGGCGTTCAACTGGCCTATTGGCTTATGCGGTGGCGCGACCAGAACGATGAACGGCGATAGCCAAAAAATAGAAAGTTACCGAAGCGCCGCGAGGCCATGCCCAACCGAAGGGCGGGAGAGCCACCGCAAATGCAAGGGCCGCCGCCCCTTATCAACCTTGTCAGGTTGACAAATGCCTTGCGGCGGTGGCCTCGCTTCGCTCGGCTTTGCGGCCGATACAGACGTAATTTTCAGTCCCAAACGATATCTTCGGCGGATGACTTTCTGGCGGATTTTGCCAGTTTTCGATCCGTGCGAACCGCATTGTTTTTGCCGCCCAGCAGGCCGCGCAATCCGCCAAGCCCGTTATACGCGCCGCTGGAAATCCAGACGGGCAGCGACAGCAATGCCGGCGTGACAACCAGCGTCAGAACGGTTGCCAGACCAAGGCCAAACACCACCGCCGTTGCCAGTTGTTTCCACCACAGCGCGGTTGGCGCATCAATCGTATAACCCCCATCGATAAAATCGATCGACAGGCCAAGCATCATCGGGGCCAGGCCAGCCATGGTGGTGATTGTGGTTAGCAGAACCGGGCGAATGCGGGCCTCTGCGGTGCGGGTGATCGCCTCCAATTTGGGCAGGAATTTTGAGTATTCCTGATAGGTATCGATCAGCACAATATTGTTGTTCACCACAATCCCCGCCAGCGCGACAATGCCGGTGCCGGTCATGATAAAGCTGAACGGCTGGCCCATGACCATCATGCCGATCAACACACCAGTTGTGGACAGCACAACAGCCACCAGCACCAGCAATGAATAATAGAACGAGTTAAACTGCGCCAGCAGAATAACAAACATCAAGCCCATCGCGCCTGCAAAACCCGCCGCCAAGAACGCCGCAGTTTCGGCCTGTTCCTCGCTGTCGCCGGTGAATTCCCATTCAATATTACGTGGCAGGTCCGCCTCGTTTTCCAGCCAGTCTGTGATGGTTTCAATGCGTTCATTGGCGTTCACGCCCTCAGCCACGCCGGCTGTGACATTAAAATAGCGTTCTTGGTCAATGCGGTTAATTTCACCCAGTTTGGGCACCGGCGAACGGGTGACAAAGTTTGACAAGGGCACCAATGCCTGAGGGGTGCGCACCCGCAATGTGTCCAGCGTTGACAGCAGGCGGTCTTTCTCAGGAAAGCGCACGCGAATATCGATTTCCTCATCCGAGGAATCGGTGCGCATTGTCCCCAAGGTCAGCCCGCGCGTTACCAGTTGCACCATGCCGCCAATGCTGGCAACATCGGTGCCAAAACGCCCGGCTTGTTCAACGTCAACGTCAAGTTGCCAGTCAATGCCGGGCAGGGGGCGGGTGTCTTCTTGATCTATCAATCCCTCAAGATTATTGAAATGATTGCGCACATATTCGGTGGCCACAAGCAGGTCATCCCAGTTGGAACCTTTGAGCCGCAAAAAGATTGCCGCGCCGTTGGCAGGGCCTTGGGATTGTTCGACGATCTGGGCTTGAACGCCTGGAATGGCTGCCAGACGCTCGTCAATCTCGGCCAGAATGGTTTTGCCCAGCGCGCGCTGATCCCACGGGGAAAGTTCGATCTGGATTTCACCAATTGTATCAATTGGTTTAAGCGCACCACCGTTATTTGTATTCAACCCGCCAGACCCGGCAAATGCAAACACATATGCCACGCCATCAACCCCGGATATCGCGGCCTCGGCTTGTTTTACCAGCCTGTCTTTTTCTGTTAATGACAGATTACCGCGTGCCCGCACATAGGCCACCGCGCGTTCGGGTTCGGTCTCAACAAAGAATTCAAAGCCTTTGCCATAGGTGCCATAAAGATTAAATACTGTGGACACAAAAAAACCAACCACAACCAGCGTGATCACCGGCATAACAGGGTTGCCGGAAATAAAGTGGATGGCGCGGCCAAACAGGCTGCGTTTGTATCCGGCTTTTTCGACTTTGTCGCGGGCGGGGCGTTTAAGGCTGCCAATAAAAACCGACAACAGCATTGCCCCGGCGGCAAATATTGCGCCGCCAAGCGCCAGATTTTGGCCAAGCGCAATCATCACGCCCTGAAAGGCCACCGCTGCCGCGCCAAACGCCAGCGCAATACGCAACAGAATATGCAGCCGTTTATTAAGCCCGCGCGAAATATCATTCATCATGCGTGAGATGCGCCCGGCAACGCCGCCAACAACCGGCAGGTAAACCAGTGCCACCAGCAAGGATGCGCTGAGCACAATAATGATTGTCACCGGCAGTTTGCCCATAAATTGCCCCGCCACACCGGGCCAGAACAAAAACGGCAAAAATGCGCAAAGCGTGGTCGCGGTTGATGAAACAATCGGCCAGAACATGCGTTTGGCCGCCATGCCATAGGCGCGCATCGGGCCGATGCCTTCTTGCACTTTTTTATCGGCGTATTCGACCACCACAATCGCGCCATCCACCAGCATACCGACCGCCAGAATAAGGCCGAACATTACAATATTGGATATAGGAATGCCCATGACCGCCAGAATGGCGAAGGTCAGCAGAAACGATGTGGGAATGGCAAAGCCAACCAAAAGCGATGAGCGAATGCCAAGCGAGGCCAGCACAACGATCATCACCAAAGCAATCGCGGTCAGAACCGAGGCCAACAGCTGGTCAACCATCCCCTGAACCTCGGATGAGCTATCAAGACTGAAATTGACCTCAACCGCTTGTTTCAGCTCATCGGGCCATTCCTCTATATGGGCCGCGACGACCTCTCGGACCAGTGCAACGGTATCAATCAGGTTGGCGCCTTTGCGTTTGATAACCTGAAGGGCAACCGTGTCTTCGCCGTTAAACCGAGCGGTGCCTTGGCGGTCTTCAAAGGTCAGGCGAATATCGGCTATGTCGCCGATTGTAATCATGCGGTCGCCGTTGCGTTTGACTGGCAGGGTGTAAACATCCTGCGGATCATCAAATGCCGAAGGGATCTTAATGGCATACGCGCCTGAACCGACCTGAACCTCTCCGGCGGCGATCAGGCGGTTGTTATTGTTCACAGCGTTGATCAATTCCCCGGCGGTAACGTTATACGCTTCCAGCTTTAGCGGGTCGATGATGACTTCCAGCATTTCGTCGCGCTGACCGGCGATGCCGACCTCCAGCACCTCGCCCATGCCTTCAATTTCAGATTGCAGGTCTTTGGCGACCTGAAGCAAGGTGCGTTCGGGAACCGCGCCGGACAAGGCCAGAATGATGATCGGGAATTCCGAGAAATTGATTTCGTTAATCGTGATGGTGCCAACCCCGTCGGGCAGCGAATTCTCGGCTTGTGAAACCTTGTCGCGCACATCGGCCAGCGTCGCCTCCCGGTCCCAGTCAAACCCGAATTCAAGCGCAACGCCGCCGTAACCTTCAGCCGCGGTTGAGGACATGGTTTCAAGGCCGGAAGCATCCCCCAAATGGTTTTCCAGCGGTTTAACCAACAGACGTTCGGCATCCTCGGCTGAAATACCGGGGTAAACCACCGAAACAAAAAGTGCTGGTATGTCGATATCCGGCGCGCCTTCTTTTGGCAGCGTGGTATAGGCATAACCCCCGGCAATAATAGACATGACGATAAACGCCAGAATCATTCGGGCGCGGCCAATGGCCCAGTCAACTATTCCAATCATTAATTTGCGTCCTGCATCGTAACATCAATGGCGCGGCCATCGATAACATATTCCTGTCCGACAATAATCACATCAACCGCATCGGGCAGGCCCGACAGCCAGAAACCATCCATCGTGTCGCGAATAATTTTGACGGGGACAAATTTTGCCACATTATCCACGGCAATACGCACCCCAAGATTGCCGTCATTATCCAGTGTAAGCACGTTTTGCGGCAGCAAATGCGCGGTTTCACCGGCGGTTTCGATTGCGATCTCGGCGGTTTGTCCGTCGCTGATGCTCAGGTCCGCGTTGTCGATGGTCACCTCAAGCCGAAAGGTCCGGGTAAGGGGATCCGCTGAGCGCGAGATGAACGTAACCTGCCCGACAACCTGTCGCCCCGAAATAAGCCGCGCACCAGCGCGCTGGCCGACCTCCAATGCGATAACATCCAATTCGGGGGCATATCCCACCAGTTTGATTGTATCGAGCGCAATCACCGTTGCGCATAAACCACCGGGCTGCAAAAGGCTGCCGATTTCGGTGGTATCGGATTCCAGAAGTCCGGCGAAAGGGGCGTGAATGACCAGTTGGTCCATCATCCGTTCAACGCTTTGCACACGGGCTTTGGCGGCTTCAAGACCCGCCAGCGCCGAAATGGCGTTGTTTTCCGCGCCAAAACCGCGTTCCGCCAGTTGGGTTGCCACATTGGCATTGGCCACGGCTTCGGTTTCGCGCGCGTGGGCTTCGGCCAGTTGGGATTGCAACGTGCCTGCGTCCAGCTCACATAATATTTGGCCTGCTTCGACCATGGCACCGCGTCGCAATGGTTCTGACACAACCCGCCCCGAGGTTTCTGCGCGCACATCAACGCGCCGCGCTGCCTCGGTTTGGCCGCGCAATAAAACGCCCGATTGAACCTTTTGGGCAACGGAATGCTGGGCCACAACAGAAACCGCAATGCTAAGAATGGGTTGGTCAGCGGCATCCGCAACAGTTTCGGCAACGGATTCAACGCCAGCAAACGACAAAAGCCAGTCACGCTCCATTATTACTGCATAAATAAACATTGCCACCAGCAGTGCCGTTAGGACATGAACAATACGCATTTTGGTGGCTCCTTAAGTCGCAACAGTGCGAAAATCCGGTCAGTTGTTGGCTAAGTAAGCCTTTACTTACGAAACACAAGTCGCAAAGGCGAATTCAGGTAAAATTTTGCCAATCACCCCAACCGGCGTAATTCCCCTTATTGTCGCCTTTACCTTTGCATACCGATTAGCAACCCGATAAAGTCTGCGCCGACTATAGATGGAGAAGTTAATTGAGCGAATCTGATTCCTTTATTACCGAGGTCACCGAGGAGGTGCGCCGCGACAAATTATTCAAGACATTCAAGAAATATTCATGGGTGTTGGGTTTGATTGTTGCCGCAATCGTTGGCGGCACAGCATATAATGAATGGAACAAAAACAGCCTAACGAAACAGGCGCAGTTAACCGGTGATGTTATGCGCGCCGCGCTGGATGCCGGAAATGCGGATGCGTTTGTGGGGCTTGCTCAGGATGGCCTGTCATCAGCGGTTATTGCGCGATTCCAGCTTGCAACGGTTCTGACAGAGGCCGGGGATATCCAAGGCGCAGTTGTAGCGCTTCGTCAAATCACCAACCAAGATGGCTTGTCTGCGATTTATACCGATCTTGCATGGCTTAAAATCCTAATGCTTTCAGCCGCGGACCTGGACCCGTCGGAACGTGATAGTGTTATCGCCACATTGACGCTTGAAACCGCGCCATACCGGCTGTTGGCGGTTGAACAACGCGCATTGCAAAGCATTCGCGACGGAGACATAGATGCCGCGCTTGATGATCTTGGCCGTATTTTGGCGGATGAAACCGTTTTGCAAGGCTTGAGAAATCGTGCACAACAGTTAACAATCAGTTTGGGCGGAGAAATAGCCACAAGCACCAACGGCTAAGTTAAGGGCAGGTTATGAGTATTTTTGCATATAAAAGACGGTTGAATTTCATCGGCCTTTTGGCATTTGCGTTGGTTGCGGTGGCAGCATGCAAAGAAAGAGATACAATCCTGCCCGGTGAGCGTTCGTCAATCAGGCCACAAGAACAGGTTGTTGTGCAAAATATATCGGCGGCCATTAATCTGGGCACTGCCATTAGCAATGCCAACTGGCTGCAAAAATCCTATGGTGCCAGTCATGTTGTGCCACATTTGGCGCTTGCGCCAACCCCAAGCCTGCGTTGGAGCATTAATATTGGTCGCGGCAATTCTGATCGTTCGCGCATTACATCCTCTCCGGTGATTGCCAACGGGGTTATCTTTACACTTGATGCGGCAAGCACCGTTCGCGCAAGCGCGGCGGCGGATGGCGCGTTGTTGTGGTCAACCAACCTGTTGCCGTTGCTGGACAAAGCCGGGGTTGAGGGGTTTGGCGGTGGCCTTGCAATAGAAGGTGAACGTCTTTTTGTCGGCACGGGATTTGGTGAAATGATCGCGCTTTCTGTGGCAAATGGCGCGGTGCAATGGCGTTATGCCTTTGAAGCGCCGATTCGCGCGGCCCCCGCCGTTGCTGATGGGCAGGTTTATTTTGTAACCCGTGATGACGTGGCCCATGCCGTAAGTGCAGCCAACGGCGCACTGGCCTGGAGCATACCCGGCCCGCACGCATCCGCAGCAGCCATTCTTGGCGGCGCAAGCCCTGCGGTAAACGGCACTATGGTTGTGTTTCCGTTCAGTTCGGGGCGGGTTTACGGTGTATCAGCCAATGGTGTTGGCCGTTGGCAGGCTGACATAAACACCAGCCGACTTTCCGCAACACGCAGTATTATTGGTGAAATCACGGGCGATCCGGTGATTTCCGGTGGGCGGGTATATCTGGCCAATCAAGGCGGAGAGACCGCGTCGCTTACCCTAAGTAACGGCAATAAAAACTGGTCCGTAAGCGAAGGATCGCTGGGGGCGGCCGCTGCGATTGGCGGTTCTTTGTTTGTGATTTCTGATCATGCACGCCTGATGCGTATCGATGCCAGCAATGGCGCAGTTCTTTGGGCGGTGCAATTGCCTGAATACGCTAAACCCAATAAACGCAAAGGTTTTATCCTGCATCACGGTCCGCTTGTGGCGGGTGGTCAGGTGTTTGTTGCTGGTGCAGACGGGCAATTGCGGGCATTTGACCCAGCCAGTGGCGCAGAGACTTATTCGGTTAACATTCCCGGCGGCGCGGCCTCGGCACCGGTGATTGCTGCGGGTGTGATGTATATCCAGTCCAAAAATGGCAAACTTCACGCTTTTCAATAACGTGATTACCCTATAGTAAACGCAGCTTGGGGGCCATCGGCCCCTGATCCTGTTTTTAAAGGCGACTTTTATGTCATTTTCATTGGCCATTGTCGGGCGTCCGAATGTTGGTAAATCTACGTTGTTCAACCGTCTGGTTGGCAAGAAACTGGCGCTGGTGGACGATCAGCCCGGTGTCACGCGCGATCTGCGCGAAGGTGAGGCCCGTTTGGGTGACCTGCGCTTTACCGTGATCGATACCGCAGGGTTGGAGCAAGCCACCGACGAGAGCCTTCAGGGCCGGATGCGCGCCCTGACCGAACGCGCGGTGGATATGGCAGATGTATGCCTGTTTATGATTGACGCACGCGATGGCGTTACCCCTGACGATCAGGTTTTTGCGGATATTCTGCGCAAACGCGCTGACCGCGTGATCGTTGCCGCCAATAAGGCTGAGGGCAAAGCCGGCGAGGCCGGATTTTATGAGGCATTTTCATTAGGCTTGGGTGAACCCGTGCAGTTGTCAGCGGAACACGGTGAGGGCATGGAGGATCTCTACCAGATCCTGATGCCAATCGCGGATTCCTTTGAGGATAATTCATTTGAACCGGAAACAAATATCGATATTTCCGACGAGGTGGACGAGGAAGGTTTTGCCACTGCACTGCCCGATGATCGCCCGTTGCAAATCGCGGTGGTGGGCCGCCCGAATGCGGGGAAATCAACCCTGATTAACCAAATCATTGGCGAAGACCGGTTATTAACCGGCCCCGAAGCAGGGATCACTCGCGATTCAATCTCGGTCAATACCAACTGGGATGGCCGTGAATTCCGGATTTTTGACACAGCGGGGATGCGCAAAAAGGCCAAGGTTCAGGGAAAGCTTGAGAAACTCTCGGTGTCTGATGGTTTGCGGGCTGTAAAATTTGCCGAAGTGGTGGTGGTGCTGCTGGATGTGCAAGTGCCGTTTGAACAACAAGATCTGCGCATCGCCGATTTGGCTGAGCGTGAGGGCAGGGCTGTTGTTTTGGCGGTGAATAAATGGGATTTGGAAACCGAAAAACAGATTAAGCTCAAAGATTTGCGCGAACGGTTT
>CAZSSS010000009.1:0-4039 GCA_964609255.1 uncultured Rhodobacterales bacterium | reverse complement strand
CGCGCCGATGGTGATGGTTTCGGCCCTGACCGGCAAGGGCGTTGTTCGGCTTTATAATGCTATTACCATGGCGCATGATGTTTGGAATACGCGGATATCAACCGCGCGATTAAATCGTTGGTTAAAATTGCAGCTTGAACAGCACCCGCCGCCCGCGCCCTCGGGGCGGCGCATTAAAATGCGCTATATGACCCAAGTAAAAACCCGGCCGCCAACATTTGTTGTGTTTACCTCGGTGCCCGACAAGGTGCCCGAAAGCTATAAGCGGTTTTTGGTGAACGGGCTGCGTGAGGCGTTTGACATGCCCGGCACGCCTATTCGGCTGTTTTTGCGTGGCGGCGATAACCCTTATGCGGCAAAAGCAGCCAAGCGCCGGATTCATTAAAAAGGGGGCTGTCGGCCCCCAAATGGCTGCGCCATTTTCCCCCGAGGATTTGTTTTCTATTTGGAAATGTTGAGGGAGTTGAGCAACCGCGTGGCTTCTGCTTTGGGGCTGGACAGGGTTGATTTGTCTTCGCCGGGAAAGAAACGTGCGCGGGTGGCTGTGGGCATCGGGTTTGGGGTGAACAGACTGACATTTGGTTTCAGGTTTTTTGTTTCAGCGATATAGCTGTTGACCAGCGAATTTGCAGCGGCCTTGGAGGCCGCATAAGCGCCAAAGAATTTCTGCCCCGAACGCGGATCATTCATAAAAACGGCTGTGCCGTTTGGCGCGACGCGCAGCAGGGGGTCGGTCAGGGTAATGATGCGGCTGGTGGCGCGGGCGTTGGTGTTGAATGTGGTCTCAAAATCTTTGTCGCTGACCTGGCTGGCGGGGGTCAGCAATGGCGCGTGGCTGGCGCAATGCACCAGCAGGTCAAGATGGCCCCAGCGCTCAAATATTGATAGGCACAGTTGTTGCAGGTTTTGTTCATTGGTGACATCCATCGCCGCCACGGTAATGGTTTTGTTGTTGCCCTCAATCACGTCTGCCAATTCCTCAAGGCCGCCCATGGTGCGGGCAACGGCAATGATGTGGTATCCGGCATCGGATAATTGCAGGGCGGTTGCATAGCCAAGCCCGCGAGAGGCGCCGGTGACCAGCGCGATTTTGTTTTGATCTGTCATAACAGCGGTTTGGCGCAATTTGTGCCTATTTTCAACGAGATTATTTGACGCGGTGCAACATGCCCCTTGAAATACACGGCGCAACGGGCTTTAAGAGTTTTGGATAACATTAGATAACCCACGGGGAAGAAAATGACCAACAATATGACACTTTCGGATGCGTTCTGGCGCTCCAATTCGATGGTTCGCCAAGCGGTGCTTGTGCTGGCGGGCATTGCTTTGATGGCGCTTGCCGCCAAAATCAAGGTGCCGCTGCCAAACACGCCGGTGCCTGTTTCCATGGGGACATTTGCGGTGCTGACGATTGGCGCGGCTTATGGGCCACGTTTGGGTTTGGCCACGATCGTTGGCTACCTACTTATAGGCATGCTTGGTTTTGATGTGTTTGCCAATTCAACGGCTGACCTCAACGGCTGGACCTATATGTCTGGCAGCACGGGCGGATATTTGGTTGGCTTTGTTTTGGCGCTGTTGGCATTGGGTTATGCGGCGACCAAAGGCTGGGACCGCTCACCGGTGACACTCTTACCTGTTTTGGTTGTTGCAAATGGGTTGATATACATTTCCGGCATGGCTTGGCTCAGCTATCTTTATGGTATGGATATCTCCACAGCATTTGCAAAAGGTGTTTTGCCATTCTTGGTTGGCGATGCCTTGAAAATCGGGCTTAGCGCTTTGTTGCTTCCTGCCGCTTGGGTAATTGTAAAACGTATCAAAAGCTGAATCATCAGATTACAAAAATCAAAGCCTCGCTTTTGCGGGGCTTTTTTAATGGATCAATCAGGCTTCGGTCTCGCTAAATTCAAAAACCGGCTGGTTTTCATTCGACAATGTGATTTTTTCTGCCGCCAGCATGTCGCTGGGGCGCACCGGGTATTCGCCGCTAAAACATGCGTCGCAATATTGGGGTTGCGCATTATTGCGGCCCTTGTCGTTACCCACGGCGCGGTAAAGACCGTCAAGCGAAATGAATTCCAGCGAATCGACCCCCAAATGTTTGCACATTTGTTTTGCGGTCATCTGGCTGGCCAGTAATTTGCTGCGCTCTGGGGTGTCAACGCCATAAAAACAAGGCCATTGTGTCGGCGGAGACGCAATGCGGAAATGCACCGCCGCCGCGCCGGCATCCAAAAACATGTCTTTGATCTTTTGGGTTGTTGTTCCGCGCACAATGGAATCATCCACCAAAATCACCCGTTTGCCTTTGATCAACGCGCGATTAACATTCAATTTCAAACGCACCCCCATGTTGCGGATCTGGTCAGAGGGTTCAATAAATGTGCGGCCCATATACTGGTTGCGGATAATTCCCATTGCATAGGGAATGCCGCTTTCCTGACTAAACCCGATGGCCGCTGGTGTGCCGCTATCGGGAACGGGGCAAACATAATCGGCCTCAACGGGCGATTCCTTGGCCAGCTCAACACCGATCCGGCGGCGGGTTTCATAAACCGAGCGGCCGCCAAGAACGCTGTCCGGGCGGCTGAAATAAACATGTTCAAAGATGCAAAACCGAGAGGGTGCTTTGGCAAATGGATAAGAGCTTTCGACCTTGCCGCCCGTGATAACCACCATTTCGCCCGGTTCAATTTCGCGCAGAAATTCAGCGCCGATGATGTCAAACGCACAGGTTTCCGAGGCCAGAACATAGGCACCACCAATTTTACCAAGCATCAAGGGCCGCACGCCAAGTGCGTCGCGTACGCCCATCAATTTGGTGCGGGTCATGGCCACGATCGAAAAAGCCCCCTCAACACGGCGCAGCGCGTCTTTTAGGCGCTCGGGGATGTTTTTTTGAAAGCTGCGCGCCATCAAATGAACAATACATTCACTGTCTGAACTGGATTGGAAGATCGAGCCATGTTCGATTAACTCGCGCCGCAATGCCAAAGCATTGGTTAGGTTGCCGTTATGGGCAATGGCCACGCCGCCCATCGACAGTTCAGCAAAAAGCGGCTGCACATCGCGAATCGCGGTGTTGCCCTTGGACCCGCTGGTGGAATACCGCACGTGCCCGATGGATAATTCGCCGGGCAGAGATTTCATCAGGCTGGCTTTGGTGAAATTATCCCGCACATAACCAAATCGGCGAACCGAGTTGAAACCTGAATTCGGGGCATAAGAAACAATGCCGCCAGCTTCTTGACCGCGATGTTGCAGGGCGTGCAGCCCGAGTGCTACAAAATTGGCGGCCTCGGCAACACCGTTCATGCCAAATATCCCGCATTCCTCTTTCAGTTTGTCGTCGTCAAACGGATTAGTAGAGAGGTCGGGCATCGGGGGCAGGGTCATATTTGCTCGCTCATGCTAGTGACTATTTGCGGGTCTTATAGACCCGCAAATACCCCGTGTCACCACCTTGATTTGGGATGTTAGTTTGACGCAGGCACTATGGGCGTTTCGATTTCGCTGGTGTCAGCGCCGCTTGCGGAACAGGTTCCGGTTAAATCCTCAAAACGGGCAATAAACCATTCCGGAATTTTTGACCCTTTAACTTCTTCGGCAAGCCGGGTTTGCGAATCCGCCAGCACAATGACAGTTTTTGAATCGTCAATGATATTAATCCCTTCGCCATCGGGGATAAGTTGATCGTAAACAAATAAAGCCACGATAACCAACAGCACACCCCGGACAATCCCGAACAAAAAGCCAAACCCTTTGTCGATCAAGCCCAGTGCGGAACCCGAAATAAGGCTGGATAATAACGGTGTGAACAATGAAATGACGATAAGGGCCAGAATGAATATAACCGCAAAGGAAACGATTAACGCGATATTGCAGGATTCACCGACAAAACCACTGATCACCGGTATTTCGTATACCAGATCTTTGCCTTTGGGCGCGAAAACAAAAGCAATCACAGCAGCCCCTGCCCAACCGGCAATCGACAGCACCTCTCGGACTATGCCACGCGCATAAGCCAGAAATCCCA